>JAHWJR010000051.1 GCA_019348335.1 Actinomycetota bacterium | reverse complement strand
TTGACTCGGAAGGTGCCGGTCAGCGGGCGGTCGGCCGACGGGGCCGACTGGTGGGACTCAGGCATGACGCCGAGTCTACCGGTGCCCTCTCGCCGTCTCTCCCTGGACGCAAAGGAGGCCCGTTCCGGCGGAACGGGCCTCCTCGTCGCTGCTGGTGGTCGTCCCCTGCGCTACTCGACCTCGAACACCTCGAACATGTCGTAGGCGATGGCGTGAGGGGCGCCACCCGTGCGGTCCTGGATGAAGCACACGGCGGCGTAGGTGTTGCCCGACTGGAACGTGCCGATGGCCGTGCCGGAGCCTCCGGGACCGAACACCCCGGAGTGCCCCCCTTCGAGCTTCTCGAAGTCGAGGTCGGCGAACGCCGGCGGGGGCGGCTGGTCGGGGCCGCCCTCGAAGAACGCCGGCAAATTCTCCTCGACCGTGGCCCGGTCGATGGTGCCGAAGTTGAACACGATGGCGTGGTGGAACTGCTGCGACGAGTCGTTGCGGAAGGTGAAGGAGCTCCCCGCCTGCACGTCGACTTCGAAGCCGTAGTCCACGGCGGTGATCGTCCCGTCCGTCTCTGGCAGCTCGCCTCCGTCGTCGCCCTCGGTCACGGTGAGCGCGGTGACGACGACTTCGGGAGGCGTCTCCTCCTCGCCTTCTGCTTCAGCGCCTTCCTCGCCTCCCTCGTCGCCTTCCTCGTCCTCGCCGCCCTTCTCGAACCACACGAAGTACGACCCCGGCTCGAGGACGACGGAGTACTCGCCGGCGCCCACGCCGGCGTTGTTCTCCATGAAGTCGGGGAAGGGGCCGCCGCCGAGGAGGCTTCCCAGCCCCTCGGTGAAGTCCTGCTCGCTCGTGCCGTCCTCCACCTTGGAGAAGTCCAGCTCGAGATCGGGGTCGGCCGGGGGCTCGACGCCGAGGTTCACGGTGACCACCCCACCGGGGATGCTGGCGGGAAGTCCGTCCAGGGCGTCCCCGGTGACGGTGAGCTCGAGCGTCTGGCCTCCGGCCTCGTCCGACTCCGTGGTCGTGGTCTCGTCGGCGGTCGTGGTCGTGGTCGTGGTCGTGGTCGCAGCCTCGTCGCCGTCGTCGCCACACCCCACGAGCACGAGCCCGACCAGCCCTGTCACCGCCAACAAGCGGAACCATCTTTGCTGCATGCCCCTCATCTCCTTGCTCGACAACCTCGGTCGCGAGGGATGGTGCCGGGCAGGTTGTCCCGAGGGGAAGGGACAGGTGTCCCTTCTTGTCCGGGACGTTCGCGCCGTGAGGGGCCGTGGCGCTCGAGGGCTAGAGCGGGTTGGCGCTCCCCGGAACGGCGAGCTCGATCCACGTCCGCCCCGGCGTGAGGGCGATCGGCTGGCCGGCGCTGTCGGTGAAGGTGGTGACGGCCCCCGGATCGGGGCGCGACCACCGCCCCCGCACGAGCGTGCCCCCGGTCAGGACCCACGCCTCGCCCTCGCCCACGAGGATCGCCTCAGGCGAAGCCGCTCCGGTCACGTCCCGGAACCCGGCGTCCCCGTACTCGACGAACTGCACGATGACGTTGGTTGCCGTGATCCGGGCGCCGGAGGCCTCGGCGTGAGGAGCACCGTCCTGGCTGCGGGCCCATCCCTCGGGCACGGGCTCGTAGCGAACCTGGGTGTTGGCCTGGCCCGGATACGCGATGCCCACACCATTGCTGGGCTCGGCGCCGGCGACCGTCACTCCCTCGCCCTCGGCGCGGAAGGCGAAGTACTGGGGTGGCGGCCCGGAATCGGGCGGAGCTGCGCCGAAGAAGGCCGGCGTGGCGATGACGAACCGGAGCACGCCGCTGCCCCGGGACTGGTAGAGACCTGGGTGGGCGTCGAAGCCCAGGTCGACCAGGTTCCCGGCTCGCACCTGGTCGAGCACACCCTGGTTGGCGCCCGAGTAGGCGAACAGCGGGCGGTTGAGGTTGGCGGCGAGCGTGACGTCGGTGCTACGGGCGGAACGGACCGGCCCCACCGGGTCGGCGTCGACCGAGTGGTACACCGCGGCCAGCCGGGTGGCGCCCCCCTCCACCATCTCCACGTAGACGACGTCGGCGGCGTTGAGCCCGTTCTGACGGCCGAGCGCCTTGCGGGTGGTGTCGACCTTGACCAGCAGCGCCGGCCGCCCGGCGATCACCGGGTCGCCCACGGGCAGCCCGGTGAGCGGCAGCACGGGCGGCGGGGGCGGCGGCGGCTCCTCGCCCGCCGTCGTCGTGGTGGTCTCCTCGGCGGCCTGCTCGCCGTCTCCCCCCGAGAGGAGGACGGCCGCCACCACCCCTCCCAGCAGGACGAGGACAGCGGCGACGGCGACGGCGATGCGGCGAGTGTTCACCCGTGCAGTATCGCGGCCCACGGGCACCGGCTCACGGCAGTGACCATCCGCAGGCCTGCCGGCTCAGATCTCCCGGAGGGCGGCGATGCGCTCCTCCAGGGGCGGGTGGGTGTCGAACAACCGGTTGAGGCGCACCCCCCGCCCCTCGGACGATGCGTGGGCGAGCGGCGACTCGATCCAGAGATGGGCCGTGGCGCGCGACGCCGAGTGCACCACCGTGGTGTCGTCGCGGAGCTTCTCCAGCGCCGAGACGAGCCCGGGCGGGTAGCGCGTCAGCGAGACCCCGGTGGCGTCGGCCAGCAGCTCACGGCGGCGGCTCACGGCGAACTGCATCAGCCGTCCCACCAGCGGCGCCAGGACGAGAAGGGCGATCCCCACCAGGCCGAGGACGGCCGCCGGGCCGGCGCCCGCCACCCGGTCGTCACGGTGGCGGGGACCGCCCCACCACAGGAAGCGCAGGGCGAAGTCGGACAGGAGCACCATCACGCCGACCAGAGTGACGGCCAACGTCGACACCAGCGTGTCGTAGTTCTTGATGTGGCTCAGCTCGTGGGCCAGGACGCCCTCGAGCTCGACTCTGTTGAGCTTTTGCAGCAGTCCGGTGGTGACGGCCACCGCGGCGTGGCGCGGGTCCCGCCCGGTGGCGAAGGCGTTGGGAGCGTCGTCCTCGACCACGTAGAGCCGGGGCTTGGGCAGTCCGCCGGCGATGCACAGGCCTTCGACGAGGTTGTGCAGGCGGGCGTGCTCCACCTCGTCGGCGGGGCGGGCGTGGCTCATGCGCAAGGCGATGGTGTCGCTGCCCCACCAGGCGGCGAAGCTGGTGGCCCCCGCCGCCACCACGGCCACGACCAGGCCGGCCATCCCGTAGCCCAGCAGCAGATGGAAGGCCCACGCCACGAGGGCGACCAGGCCCACGAAGGCGGCGACGAGCAGCGCCGACCGGCGCTTGTTGGCGGTGACCTGGTCGTACAGCGGGGGACTCGCGGAGTCGGCCGGCGGTTAGAACTCGACCTGGACGGGCCCGCGCGACGTGTCGTCGGCCTCGAAGTACTCCCGCGGCCGGAACTGCAGCGGCCCGGCGATCAGCAGGGCGGGGAACGACTGGATCTTGGTGTTGTAGCGGAAGACGGTGTCGTTGTAGAACTGCCGGGCGTAGGAGATGCGGCCCTCGGTGCCGCTCAGCTCCTCCTGCAACTGCAGGAAGTTCTGGTTGGCCTTGAGGTCGGGATAGGCCTCGGACACCGCGAACAGGGACTTCAGCGCCGACGTGACCATGTTCTCGGCTTGGGCCTGCTCCCCCACCGAGCCGGCGTTGATGGCGGCGGCCCGGGCACGGGTCACCGACTCGAGCGTCTCCCGCTCGTGGGTGGCGTACGCCTTGACCGTCTCCACCAGGTTGGGGATGAGGTCGTAGCGCCGGCGCAGCTGCACGTCGATCTGGGCCCAGGCGTTCTCGATGCGGTTCCGCAGCTTGATGAGGCCGTTGTAGAGGACGACGGCGTACACGCCGAGCAGGACGACGATGCCCAGCAGGATCCAGACGATGGTCATCGCGCTCCTCGGGTCGAAGAACCACCATCGTACCGCTGCGCCCGGCGACGGCTCCGGACGCGCTCGGCGTCCCCGCCACCACGGATCGTCACCAAAACGTCATTGAGCGCGCTCAGGTCGGGCTTCATACTTCACGACACTCACCGTGACCATCCACCCACCTGGCGCGCGTCAGCGTCCCGGGTGACACCGCTGCGGCGGACATCGACGAGGAGCACCCATGAGAATGAAGCGTCTGCTCGGCACGGCCACCGCCGCTGCCGTGTTGCTGGCCGGGCCACTGTCGATGGCGGCGGCCTCGGCGCAGGAGGCGGACGCCGGCGCCGGCGCCGCCAGCGGTGTGGGCACGGGCAGCGTCCGCTCCACCGTGCTGGGCGTCGACGTCGGCAGCCTGCTGAACCTGTCCGTCCTGGACGACCAGAGCATCTCCACCATCGACCCGGTCAACGGCGAGCCCATCTCCTCGGCGGTGTTGAACCTGCTCAGCGTGAACTCGTCGGTCCTCGGTGACCTCGCCCTGCCGCTGGCCTCCACCAGCACGACCGGTGCCGAGGATCGCGCCGAGGTGAGCCGCAACACCGCCGCCAACGGCATCCCGCTGCCGGTGGCCAGCGGGCTGCTGAGCGGCACGCTGTCGTCGGTCGTGGACGAGGACGGGGCCCGCTCCAGCCTGCTGGCCGGCATCAGCGGCGACGGCCTCGACCTGGTGGGCGGCCTGCTCGGCCTGGGCAACGCCCCGGAGGCGGTCACCTTCACCACCAACGCCGCCCCGGCCACCGCCGAGGGCGTCCGGGGCCTGAACATCCCCGCCCTCGACCTGCTGAACCTCGGCAACCTGCTGGCGGGCATCGGCCTGCCGCTCGAGAGCCTGCCGGTGACCGACCTGGTGGGCCTGCTGGAGGGCCTGGGGATCGAGGGCGTGCTGGTCGGCGGCGAGCAGATGGCCACCGGCGACCTCGTGGCCACGGTGAACGGCCTGGTGGGATCGCTGGCGCCACTCGACGCCGCTGATGACGCCGCTCCCCTCGATGGCGGCCTGTGCCAGACCGTCGACGGGATGCTCAAGCCGCTTCCGCTCGTGGGCGGCATCGGAAGCATCATCCCCGGTGGCAACGCCGACACGACCTGCGACGACGTCCTGGCCCTGCCCACCGAGAGCGTCCCCGTGGTCGGCGACCTGTTCGACAACGTGCTCGACCTGCTCGAGCCGATCCTCGGCGGGGTGCTGCCCACCCTGGACGGGTTCGAGCTGCTGTCGGTGCGCGACGTCCAGGCGGGCATGGTGGCCAAGGCCACCGACTCGCTGGAGACCTCGGTGGCCGACGTCGTCGCCTCCATCGGTTCCCTGAAGGTGGCCAACCTGGAGGTGTTCGAAAACCTCGACCTGACCCAGGACCTGGCCCTGCTCAATGGCCTCGGTGACACCATCGGCTCCACGTTGAACTCCGCCCTCGGCCTGTCCGGCCTGCTCGACATCGACCTGCTGAAGATCACCGAGGAGGTCGCCCCCGACGGCGACTACACCAAGGCGCTGTCCTCGCTGACCGCCATCGGGGTCACCGTGAACCCGCTGGTGGGTGTCCTACAGACCGGCTCCGGCGAGCTCACCGCCACCGACGTCCTCGGCGGCACCGGACTCACTGGTGGCGGTATGGGCCTGCTGGGCGGCCTGCTCGGAGGCGTCACCTCGGTACTCTCCGAGGGCGCCGGCATCAATGTGGGCACCATGGCCAGCGAGGGGGCGTTCACCGCGGTGGCTGCCCTGCCGCCCACCGTCGTCGATCCTCCCAAGGTGGCCACGCCGGACGGCAAGCTGCCCCGCACCGGCGCCGACACCGCCCTGCCCGCGGCCATGGCGGTGCTGCTCGCCGGCGCCGCCCTCGGCGTGCGTCGCCTCGCCCGCAACGAGCAACGGTGAGCTGACGGGCACGTCCATCGTCCGACCAAGGAGGGCCCCCGAGGGCCCTCCTTGCGCGTCACGGCAGGGGCGTAGCATTCAGGTGGTGCACCTGCGCCGCCTGGCCACCGTCACCGTGCTCGGGCTGTTGATGCTCGCTGGGTGCAACTCCGACGCACCGCCGGACGACGGCGCCACGGCGCCGAGTGAGCCGGCGCCCACCACCGAGCGCACCACGACCACCGAGGCCACCACCACCACCGAGGAGGGGCCGCCCCCCGGCGAGGTGACCACCACCACCGGCGCCCCCCCGCCCCCCTTCGGCACCACCAGCCCGAGCTCGGCCCCTCCGCCGCCGGGGGCCACCGAGGTGGCGCTGCTGGCCGACGTGGAGGTGGCTGGAGGCGCCGGCGCCGACCGGGTCGTGTTCCGGTTCGTCGACGCCCAGCTGCCCGGCTACGACATCGCCTACGTCGACGGCCCCGTCCGCCAGGACGGCTCCGGCGAGATCGTCCCGGTCGAGGGGCAGGCCCGGCTCCAGGTCCGGTTCGAGCCCGCCTCGGGTGTCGACCTGCGGAGCGGGACCTTCGAGGAGACCTACCGGGGCCCCGACCGCCTCCGGGGGCCGACCCAGCGGGTGACCGAGGTGGTCCGCACCGGCGACTTCGAGGCCAACCTGACGTGGGTGGTGGGCGTGGATGCGGCCACGCCCTACCGCGTCGAGGTGCTCCCCGGCGACAACGCCATCGTGGTGGAGCTCGGCCACTGACGCCGGCCGGCGGTCACCGGCAGGCTCACCGCAGGGCGGCGTAGCGCTCGAGGTAGTGCTCGGCCAGCCGGTCCATTGACAGCTCCTCGGCCCGCGCCGCCCCCGCCGCCACCAGCTCGGCGGCGCACGACGGGTCGTCCAGCACCCGCTGGAGCGCCGTCGCCAACGCCCCGGCGTCTCCGGGAGGGACGAGGAGCGCCTCTCGGTCGCCTCGTGCCACGTTCCGGTAGCCGGCCAGGTCGCTGGCCACCACCGGCGTGCCCGCGGCCATGGCCTCCAGCAGCACCACGCCGAACGACTCACCGTGGAGCGAGGGGGCGCACACCACGTCGGCGCCCCGTAGCCTCCGGGCCCGTTCCTCGTCGTCGATCCGTCCCAGCCATGCCACCCGCGCATCCCCCGCCGTCGCCGCCCGCAGTCGCTCGGTCTCGGGACCACGACCGGCCACCCACAGGTGCACGGTCGGCGGCAGGGACGCCAACGCCTCCAGGAGCACGGCCAGGCCCTTGCGTTCCTCATGCCTGCCCACGAACAGCACCGTCGGGCCCTCGGTGGGCCACGGCGTGGCCTTGGCGAAGTGCTCCACCTCGATCCCGTTGAACAGCAGGTCGTAGGTGCCACCCAGGTGCTCGCGGGCGAGCGCCGCGGCCCGCTCCGAGACGGCGCAGCGCAGGTCGAGGCGGTCGGCGAGCCAGCGCAGCGGGCGGGCGCCCCAGCGGTAGGACGCACTGGTGCCGGCGGCGTGGAAGGTGCCGATCAGGGGGGCGTCGGCGATGGTGGCCGCAGTCATGCAGGGCCCCGGAACCAGCGGCTCGTGCAGGTGCACCACGTCGAAGCCCTCGTCGCGCAGCGCCCGAATGGTGCGCAGCGCGCAGGGCAGGTCGGGCGCGATGGGGGCCACCGAGCCGTTGGCCGCCAGAGGAACCGAGTTGCCGAGCGGCGTCACCCCCCGCTCCGGGGGCGGCCCGTCGCACGGGCCCAGCACCTGCACCGCGTGGCCCTGCGCCCTCAGCGCCCGGGCCAGACCGAGGACCTGACCCTGCACGCCGCCCGGCACGCTCAGGCTGTAGGGGGAGACCAGGCCGATCCGCACCCGGGGCAGCGTAGGCCGGGCGCCCTCCTCATCCGGACCCCGACCTGGCGCCCGTCGCCACGTTGACGCCGGTCCTGCGTACCTTCTGCCACCCGAGCCGCGCCCCGACCACGCCGCTGACCAACGACTGGATGAGCACCAGGTACATGAGCTGGCGGTACACGAACTGCTGGAGAGGGACGACCCACAGCGGGCCCAGGGGCTCGTCGTCGAGGCGGAAGGCGTACGCGCCGACACCTACTTGCACCAGGTTGAACACGACCCAATAGGCGATCACGGGCAGCGGGTCCAAGAACAGCACGCCGTACACGGCGAACACGTCGACGGCCGGGGCCAGGGCGGGAAGCAGCACCTGGAACAGCAGCAGGTACGGGAGCCCGTAACGGCCCAGGGGTGACCGGTCGCCCACGGCGTGCCGGTGCTTCCACATCGACTGCATCGTCCCGTAGCACCAGCGGTACCGCTGCCGCCACAAGCCTCCGAGGTCGGCCGGGGCCTCGGTCCACGAGCGGGCTCGTTCCTCGTACACCACCCGCCATCCGGCTCGACCGATGGCCATGGTCAGATCGGTGTCCTCGGCCAGGGTGTCGGCGCTCACCCCGCCCACCGCGACGAGGGCTTGGCGACGGAACGCCCCTCCTGCGCCCGGCACGGTCGGCATGCACTGCAGCCGGTCGTACATGCGGCGGTCCAGGTTGAAACCGGTCACGTACTCGACGTGCTGCCACTTGCCGATGAGCCCGGAGCGGTTCCCCACCTTGGTGTTGCCGCTCACCGCACCCACCTCGGGGTCGGCGAGCGGCGCCACCATGTGGAGGACCGTGTCGGGTTCGAAGATGGTGTCGCCGTCGACCATGACCACGATGTCGTGGCGGGCTGCGGCCAAGCCGGCATTGAGGGCGGCGGGCTTGCCGGCGTTGGCCTGGCGCACGAGCCGCAGCCTGGGGTCGTCCAGGCCGGCGACGATCTCAGCGGTGCGGTCACTCGAGCCGTCGTCGACCACGATGACCTCGAGCTCGGGGTAGTGGCTGGCAAGGAGAGAGCGCACCCCTGCCTCGATGCCCGCCTCCTCGTTGTAGGCGGGGACGATGACGCTCACCGGGGGCCGGAAGGTCTGGCCGGCGACGTTGCGCCTGCTCCGGCCGGCATGCCGGCGGGCGAAGCCCAACAGGACGAACGCACGCAGGAGGACGAGGACTCCAACCGGCACCAGGACCACGTTGAGCACCCACGTGACCCCGCTGGCCGCTCGCAGGGCGGCGAGGAAGGCCAGGCCCTGCACACGGCTGGTGGCTCCGACCGGTGGGTTGGCCTCGTCGGGACCGATGCCGCTCACGCCCGAGACGGTGCCGAAGCGGTAGCCGTCGTCCCGGAACGAGACGATGACCCGCTCCAGCGCGGCGAGGGTCTGCTGGCGATGACCGCCGCCGTCGTGGAACTGGACCACTGCGCCGGCGCCGTCGGGCGGCGTGGCCCGAGCCACGATGGTCGCCACGCCCGGCTCGCGCCAGTCCTCGGTGTCGAGCGTCGAGCCCACGACAAGGTAGCCCCGCGCCGAGGCGTCCCGAGCAGCGGCCAACTGCTGACCTTGGAGCTGGTCGACCGACGCGTAGGGAAGGCGCAGCAACGACGTGGTCACGCCGGTCGAGCCGGCAACGAGGGTCTGGGTGAGCGAGAGCTCGAGGTGGGCACGCAGGGACGGGGCGCCGGCCAGATCGGCGTGGGTAAAGGTGTGAGAGCCGATCTCGTGGCCTTCGGCCACCGCCCGGCGCACGATGCCCGGGTGGGAGGCGACCCGAGACCCGGTGACGAAGAAGGTCGCCTTGACCCCGTGCCGATCGAGGACGTCCAGCACCTCGGGGGTCCAACGCGGGTCAGGTCCGTCGTCGAAGGTGAGCGCCACCTCCCGCCGACCCGGACCCGCCGACCGCACTGGGGAGCTCGAGGCGTCGACGACCGGGCCGACGCCGTCCGGCACGCCCTCGCCGGCGCCACCGCCGGGCGTCCACGACGGGCCCACCATCTCGTGGGCGATGCCGTGGATCCCCAGCGCCAGGGCGAGCACCCCCACGACGAGGGCGAAGAGAAGCCAGTGCGAGGACGGCCGGCGCAGGTGCCGGCGAGGGGCCGTGCCGGGGCGCGCGGCGGCGAACGAGCGGGGCATGGAGGGCGGCTGGGTCGCGGGCCGGGCCGCTAGCGAGGACCGAGCCAGAAGGGCCCGGTCGTGCTCGCCGCCGGTTCATCGGCGGGCTGCGCGGTCGGGGGCACCGCCACCCACATCGGCGTCGGAGGCGCCGTCGGGAGTGGAGCGGGCTCGATGACGACCGGCGAAGTGGTGGCGGTCGGCTCCGTCGCGTCCACGATCACCGGTGCCCCTGGCGCGGCCGCGGCTCGAACGACGGGACCCGGGGCGAGACCGAGCAGAACCTGCTGTGCCGAGGGCACCTGCCCTCGGGGAGGGAGGTCCCCCTCCCCCGGTGGCGGCACGTCGGCATCCGGGAAGGGCACGGGCCGGACCAGGCCGGTGAGCAGCACGAGGGCATAGGCAACCAGGCCGAGGGCGAGCAGGCGGCCGGCTCGCCGCGCCCGTCGGCGCTTGGTCCCGGAGTCGTCGACGAACACCGAAAGCGGTGGTGCGGCGGAAGAGTTCGGTTCGGGTTCGATGGGAGGCACGAATCCACCCTACTGAGAATGCTCAGATGACCACTTCTCGTGGTGCCGGGTGTGCCCGCAACGTTTGAAAGGCCGCCGGCAAAGGAGAAGAACTCCCCACACCCGCTGAGCGAGGAGGCTTCATGTACATCGGTATCGGCACCGTGATCCTGATCATCATCCTGCTGATCATCCTTTTGTGACGGCCTGACCCGGGTGGCGCTGGCGGGCGCTCCCCCCGGCTGGGCTCACAACGTTCGATGCATCACCAGCAGGTCGACCAAGCCCAGCCCCGCGTGTCGGAACCCGTCCGGCACGGTCCCGATGGTCGCAAAGCCG
>JAHWJR010000235.1 GCA_019348335.1 Actinomycetota bacterium | reverse complement strand
GACCGGGTGGTGCTCGTGTTCGACCGGTGGCGTTGGGCCGACTTCGCGGTGGCCTACGCCGCCGTGCTCCGGATGGGTGCCGTCGCCGTGCTCGTGCCACCGGACTGGCCGGCGCGGGCGCCGGCGGCCGTGGTGGCGGACTGCGGAGCGACCGTGGTGGTCGGCCCGCCCGACCTCCTCGGGCCGGGCACCGCAGGTTCGCCACGGGTGGCGGCGCCGGTCGACCTGGAGCAAGAGGGGGAAGGGCGGGTCGTCGACGCCGCTCCCCGAGCCGACGATCTGGCCGAGGTGGTGTACGCCTCCGGCCCGCTCCGCCGGCTGCACGCAGCCGGCCGGTCACACCGGGACATCACCTCGGCGCTGGATCGGGCCGGCGGCGGTCGGGCGGGCCCGGGGGCGTTGGTGCACGCCTTCCCCGCCGGCAGCGCCGCCGGGACCGACGCCCTGTGGTTCGCACTGGCGGCCGGTGGCAGGCAGGCCGTCACCATGGCCTCCTTCGAGCCGGAGGACTTCTGCGTCCTCGTCACCCGCGAGCACGCCACCCGGGTGGGGCTGAGCCCGACCTCGGCAATGGTGCTCGTGCAGTCGGTCACGCCCGGCCGCCACGACCTGTCGTCGGTGCGCCAGGTGGTGCTGGCCGAGGGCAGGGCCGGCCCGACGTTGCTGGCCGGCCTCGCCGCCATCTTCCCGTCGGCCTCCGTAACCCACGCCGGCACGCCGGGTCGGCCGGCGGACAGTTCGGCGCCGCTGCCCGAGGAGCGGACCGCGCCGGTGGCGTTCTCCCAGGAGGGCATGCTCTGGCACGAGCAGTTCGCGCCGGGTTGCCAGAACCTGCCGCCGCTGGGCCGCCGCTACCGGGGTCCGCTCGACGTCGGTGCGCTCCGGCACGCCCTGTCGGAGATCGTGCGCCGGCACGGGCCGCTGCGCACCACCTTCGATCTCCGGGACGGCCGGCCCGTGCAGGTGGTCGCCCCGCCGGCGGCCTTCCCGCTGCCGATCCGCGATCTGGCTGCCCTCCCCGCCGACCGGCAGGACGCCGAGCTTGGCCGGGCGCTGACCGAGGCCGCCCGCCCCTTCGACCTTGTGGTCGGACCACTGTTCCAGGCGACCCTGTACCGCTTGGGCGAATGCGACCACGTCCTGGTCCTGCGTACCCACCACAGCGTCTACGACGACTGGTCGGTCGGGGTGTTCCGGCGGGAGCTCTCCACTCTCTACTCCGCCTTCCTCGCCGGCGGGCCGCCGCCGCTGGAGCAGCTGCCGACGAGCTTCGCCGACTTCGCCCGCGCCCAGCGGCACCGGCTCGCCGGCGCCGAGGGGGACAGGCAGCTGTCGTACTGGAAGCGCCGGCTGGAGGGCGCACCCCTCGCCCTCCAGCTCCCCATCGGCGACCCCGGGCGTCCCCCCGGCAGCGCCCAGCCCAGCGCCGCACCGGTCACGGTGGAGTTGCCGCCGGCGCTCCACGCCGGCGTCCGGGCCCTCGCCCGCCGGCAGAGGGCCACCGTGTTCATGACCCTGCTGGCGGCGTTCCAGGTGCTGGTCCAGCGATGGACCGGCCAGCACGATCTGCTCCTGTCGTCGGTGGTGGCCAACCGCAACCGACGCGAGCTCGAGGGCCTGATCGGCTGCTTCAGCAAGAAGGTCCTGCTGCGGCTGACGGCACCGGGAGACCCGACCTTCTCTGAGGTGCTCGCCCTGGCGCGGGAGGTCCTCCTGGGGGCGCTGGCCCACCAGGATCTTCCGTTCGAGACGGTGCTGCAGGAGGCGCTGGGAACCCCAGCGGCCGAGCACGGCCTGGCCCCCTACCCCGTGGTCATGTTCCAGGGTGTGGCCGCGCCGCCGGCCGAGGTGACGCTCCCCGGCCTGACCAGCAGCGGGTTCGACACCAGTGCCACCACCCGCCGCCACCACTTCGCCGCCGGCGACGACGACGGGTCGCCGGAGGAGTCGATCCCCTGGGGTGCGGGCCTGTACTCGGGGACGTTCCTCATCCTTTCGGTCGTCGAGAAGGAGGGCGCGCTGTCGCTGGCGGCGCGCGGCGCCTTCCACCGGCCGGCGGTGGAGCACCTCCTGGCGAGCTTCCGGGCGTTGCTGGCCGACGTCGTGGCCCATCCCGACCGACGCCTGTCCGAGCTGGAGGCATCCGTGACGGCCGGCGTCGAGCGCCCCAGCGGCGGCGGCGACGTCGCCGACCTGCGGGGCTTCACCGTCGACCTGGCCCGCATCGAGACCGCCATGGTCGGCTGTCCAAGGGTCCGGGACCTGGCCGTCACCGTTCGGGACGGAGCGGACGGGGACCGCCTCGTCGCCTACGTCGTGCCCGACGGTGAGCCGCCGAGCCTCACCGAGCTGCGGGTGCACCTGTGGCGCCGCCTCCCGGGCTACGCCTGGCCGGCGGCGATGGTGGTGGTGCCCGAGCTCCCCAGGGGGCCGCAGGGCCGGCTCGACCGCGACGGGCTGCCCTCAACGGATGGCGTTCCGGAGGAGGCGGTTGGGCTGGCGGAGGAAGCGGTGCTGGCAGCCGCCTGGGCCGAGGCCCTGGCCGAGGAGCGGGTGACGGGCGCGGCGAACTACTGGCAGTCGTTCTCGTTCCTGGAGGCGGCCGCCGGGCTCGCCCGCGCCGGTCTCCCCCTGGCGCCGGCCCAGGTGGCGCGCAACCGCACCCTGCGCACGCTGGCCGTGGACCTGGCCGCGGCACGCGACTGAGCCGGACGGTGACTGATCCTTCTTCGAGCTATTGCAGGGAGTCACCTAGCTATCTATCATCATCCCGCTTTGTCGGACACCTACAGGGCGGGTCCACACCCAGTGCCCGCCCATGGACCATCGCTCTGCCGTTGACAGAAGCGGCAGGTGCCGAACCGGAAGGACGGGTTGCATGAACCGATTTCGACGCGGCCTCGGGGGCGTTTCAGTACTGGCGCTCCTGCTGTCGTTGACGACGCTGGCCAGCCCGGCTTCAGCCGAGCACGTCCAGTGCGGAGACGTGATCACCACTGACACGAGGCTCGACAGCGACGTCGGGCCCTGTCCGGGCCATGGCCTCATCGTTCGGGCCGACAACGTCACCCTGGACCTCAACGGCCACACCGTCTTCGCCGCCAACGGCCCCGAAGAGACGGTGGGCATCCTCCTGGGCAACGTCAGCGGCGTGACCGTGCGCAACGGCACCGTCGAGGGCTTCGACGCCGGCGTGGC
>JAHWJR010000234.1 GCA_019348335.1 Actinomycetota bacterium | reverse complement strand
TTGCTCCACTCGAACCAGAGGAAGGCGCCGACGCCGGCGACCAGCAGCAGGCCGGTGGTGTAGAGGGTCAGCTTGGTGTGCAGCGACCACCGCGCCGGGCGCAGGAACGACCGGCGCAGGTCGACCAGCACCGGGAACCCCAGGCCGCCCACCACCAACCCGCCCAGCACGGGAACGAGCATCCACGGGTCGCCCACGAACTCGACGAGGCTGTCGGAGAACAGGTCGAAGCCGGCGTTGTTGAACGCCGACACGGAGTGGAACACGCCGAGGTAGACGGCCCGCAGCGGCGGCTCCCCCTCACCGAGCGCCAGCTTCAGCGCCAGCGCCACCGCGGTGACGCCCTCGAAGACCACGGTGAACCAGGCCACGCCGACGAGGATGCGCCGGATGTCGCCCAGCCCGACGGCCCCCGTCTCGGCCTGGGTGAGGAGCCGCCGGCGCAGTCCCAGGCGGTGGAAGACGGCGACGGCCAGCAGCGAGGCCAGGAACATGATCCCGAAGCCACCGACCTGGATCAGGGCCAGGATGACGGCCTCGCCGAAGCCCGACCAGTAGGTGGCCGTGTTCTCCACCACCAGCCCGGTCACGGTGAGCGCCGACGTCGCGGTGAACAACGCCGTCAGCGCCGGCGCCCGCCCCCCCTGGGCCGTCGCCATTGGCAGCGACAGCAGGATCGTCCCCAGCGAGATGGCCGAGAGGAAGGCGGCGGCGATGATCCGGGCCGGGTGCCGGGGGTTGGGGCGGCGGCCTCGCATGCCACCGCCGTCTTTGGCCCGCGTCGAGCTGACCGACGCCGTCATCCGAGCTGGTCTTCTCGTGGCCGACCGTGGGGGTCGGGAGGCACCGACATCAGCCGGTCAGTCTGTCGTAGCGGTGCCTCCGGCGCACCCGTGGCCTCGTCGGCGTGGGGCAGGCCGTAACCTCGGAGACGAACCAGGAAAGGAAGCCAGCCCGAGCCGCGACCCGAGAGGAGGCAACCAGCGTGTACGCCGTGGTCCTGCTGGTGATGGTCGCCATCCTCTCCCTGCTCATCACCCGCGTCGCCACCATCGCCCTCACGGTCACCGGCATGGCCCGCCCCAGCGCCCGGTTCCAGGCCCGCTCGGCCCTGACCGGCGTCGGCTTCACCACCACCGAGTCCGAGACGGTGGTGGCCCACCCCACCCGGCGGCGGATCATCATGGCCCTGATGCTGGTGGGCAACGTGGGTCTGGCCACCGCCCTCGCCGGGATGCTCGCCGGCTTCCTCCGCACCCAGAACGCCGGCGAGGTCCTCGTCAAGGTCGCCTTCCTCGTCGGAGGGCTCGGGCTGGTGTACGCCGCCTCACTGTCCGGCCGCGTCGACCGGTTCCTGTCCCGGCTGATCGGCCGCGTCCTGTCCCGGTACACCGACCTCCAGGTCCGCGATTACGAGGCGATGCTGCACATCTCCGGTGACTACGAGGTCAAGGAGATGCTCGCCCGTCCCGGCTCCTGGCTGGTCGACCGCCCACTCGG
The DNA here is from genome assembly GCA_019348335.1 of Actinomycetota bacterium. Lineage (GTDB taxonomy): Bacteria > Actinomycetota > Acidimicrobiia > Acidimicrobiales > CADCSY01 > JAHWJR01. Next base: position 1,702 of record JAHWJR010000234.1, on the reverse strand, counting down.
CGAGCTCCGACTGCGCGACGAAGGCATGATCGTGCTCGGGATCGTGAGGGGCGACGGCTCCTACCTCGGAGTGCCGTCGCGCGACACCTGCATCGAAGGTGGTGACACGGTCATCGTCTATGGCCGCAACCGTGACTTCCCCCGCCTGGCGGCCAGGGACGCCAGCGGGGAGGGTGACCGCCTGCACCGGCAGGCGGTGCGGGACCACCAGCAGGTGGCGCGTGAGGAGCAGCAGCCCGACGACGAGCGGACCGGCTGAGCCACGGGCGGCGCCGGCCCCCCGGCCGAGTCAACGGCGGGAACGGATCAGCGGCTCACCCGGTAGGCGTCCCGGAGGACGCTGGCCTCCAGCTCGAGCTCTTCCAGCCGGTGCTTGACGATGTCACCGACGCTGATGATGCCGCAGAGCCGGTCGTCCTGGAGCACCACCAGGTGGCGGTTGCGGGTGCGGGTCATGTCGGCCATGACCTTCTTGACCGGGTCGCTGGGCGAGCACACGGGCCCGCCTTTGGACATGACGTCGGCAACCCGGAGGTCGAGCAACCGGGCACCGTGCTTGTTGAGACTCCGCACCAGGTCGCGCTCGGAGACGACGCCCTGCACGTGCAGGCCGTCGGACGACACCACCAGGGCGCCGATGCCCATGGCGCTCAGCTTGTCGGCGGCGAAGGCGACCTTGGTGTCAGGTGGGATGGTCGCCACCGCTCGTCCCTTGCTCTCCAGGATCTTCTCGACGTTCATGTCCGTCCTCCATCGGTCGGTTCCCCCGATCATCATCCTTGGCGGCTGCTGCCACAAGGGCCCCGCCAGCAGGGAGTCGGTAACCCCGAGGGTGTGGACGGGAGTCGGACGGGTACGCAAGCAGTCGAAGGCGCTGGCGAGCCGACGAAGGGGAACAGATGGCAGGTTGGGTCGGGAACATCGAGGAGACCACGCTCGACAACGAGACGTTCCGCACCGTGGTGTTCACCGGTGCGCACGCGCAGCTGACGGTGATGAACCTCGAGCCCGGTGAGGAGATCGGCTGGGAGGCCCACCCCGACCTCGACCAGTTCCTCCGGATAGAGGAGGGCCGGGGCCGGGTGGAGATGGGTCCCACCCAGGACCGCATCGACGAGAAGCACGACCTGGAGGACGACTCTGCCGTCGTGGTCCCCGCCGGGAACTGGCACAACGTCGTGAACACCGGCACCGGACCGCTCAAGCTCTACTCGCTGTACGCGCCGCCCGAGCACCCGGCGGGCACCGTCCACGCCACCAAGGCAGAGGCCGACGCCGCCGAGCACGCCGAGACGTAGCGCCGGTACGAACCACGACGCCGATTGCTGGGACCGCGGGTCGAAACGGCATCCGCCATCCCGTCACCACTGGTCGATAGGGTCGCCGGGGTGAGCACCCGGGAGCTCGGCGAGGAGTCGCGCCCGGCCGCCAGCGGGGCCCGCCGCCCGACGCCCCTGAAGGCCGTGAGGCTGGCGCAGCCGGACCCACGCCGCACCCGCCGGCCCACCGCCACCGCCCGCTTCGGGTCGTCACGCCGGGAGAGCCACGACGCCTCGGCGTTCTACGGGCGCTTCACCGCTCCCGAGGTCTCCGACGACACCGCCGTCGCTGAGCCGACCGGGCGCGACGTCATCCACCACGGCGACGCTCGTGACATGCGCGGGGTGGCGACGAGCTCGGTGGCCCTGGTCGTGACCTCGCC
>JAHWJR010000005.1:1599-32949 GCA_019348335.1 Actinomycetota bacterium | reverse complement strand
CCACGAACAGCACCGCCACCCCGAACAGGGTCATGACCAGCATGAGGGCGGAGTGCACCGGGTTGCGGGAGAAGACCACGCCGAAGGCGCCGACGAGGATGACCACGGCGGCCACGGCGAAGACCACGGTCTCGACGATCACGCCGGGTCGCCCTTCCCGCCGGAGGCCCGGGGGCCGGCCGGCTCGTAGTCGCTCGCCCGCTCCCCCACGGCAGTGTCGTCGTCGCCGTAGCGGGAGTCGACCCGGGCCTCGAGGTCCTTGGGCGGGGCCAGATCCGGCTCGCCCGACTGGCCCGCCTCGGCCGCCCGCACGCCGTAGCCGAGCTCGCCCGACCACGAGATCCGCCCCTCGTAGGCGGCGCTCCCGTTGGGCGAGGTGGCTCGCATCCACGCCGAGGTGTGCTCGTCGTCGCCCTCCCGCCAGTCCTCCCAGGGCAGCTTCTGCGGCCGCCCGTCGTCGTCGACCAGCAGCTCCGAGCGGGTGTAGATGGCGTCGTCGCGGTTGGTGAAGGAGAACTCGAACATCTTCGACTCGGTGATGGCCTCGGTGGGGCAGGCCTCCACGCACAGGTCGCAGTGGATGCAGCGCAGGTAGTTGATCTCGTAGATGAAGCCCCACCGCTCGCCCGGCGAGACCGGGGCCTCCGGCGGGTTGTCGGCGCCGCGGACGTAGATGCACCGGGCCGGGCACACGCCGGCGCACAGCTCGCAGCCGATGCACTTCTCCATGCCGTCCTCGTAGCGGCTGAGGACGTGGCGGCCGTGGTGGCGCACCGGCTTCGGGCGCTTCTCGTCGGGATATTCCGAGGTGACCCGGGCCTGGAACATCTGCTTGAGCGTGACCTTGAAGCCGTCGAAGTAGCCCATCAGACTGCGGTCACCTCCCCGAACTCGTCGGCGTGCCGGCGGGACTCGGCCACCCGGACGGCGGCGAAGAGCAGCGCCCCGGAGATGAACAGCACGGCCAGGCCGCCGGCGAGCACGACCGCCCGGCTCCAGCCGGCGTCACGGCCGACGTTGATGGCGCCGATCAGCAGCAGCCATCCGAGCGAGAGCGGGATGAGCCGCTTCCAGCCCAGGTCCATGAGCTGGTCGTAGCGGTACCGCGGCAGCGTGGCCCGCAGCCACACGAAGGTGAACAGGAATGCCAGCAGCTTGAGGGTGAACCACAGGATGCCCCAGATGAACGCCGGGCCGAACAGCACCGGCCCCGACGGGCCCCCGAGGAACAGGGTCACGATGATGGCCGACATGGTGATGGTGTTCATGAACTCGGCCAGGAAGAACATGCCGAAGCGGATCGAGGAGTACTCGGTGTGGAACCCTCCGACCAGCTCCTGCTCGGCCTCGACCAGGTCGAACGGCGGTCGGTTGAGCTCGGCGGTGGCGGCCACGCAGAAGATGGCGAAGGGCACGAAGGCGGTGGCGATGACGTTCCAGTTGAGGATGCTGCCGGCCTGGGCGACCACGATGTCGTGGGTGGACAGCGACCCGCTCAGCAGGACCACGGCCACGACCGACAGCCCCAGCGCCGCCTCGTAGCTCACCATCTGGGCCGACGCCCGCACCGAGCCCAGCAGCGGGTACTTCGAGCCCGACGACCAGCCGGCGAGCATCACGCCGTACACGGCGATCGACGACATGGCGATCAGGAACAGCACGCCGACCGGAGGGTCGGCCACCTGGAGCCACGTCTCGCGCCCGAAGAGCTAGACCCGACCGTCGTTGCCGCCGGTGAAGGAGCCGCCGATGGGCACGATGGTGAAGATGAGGAAGGCAGGAGCGACCGAGAGGTAGGGCGCCAGGCGGAACACCAGCCGGTCGGACCGGTCGGGGCTCAGATCCTCCTTGAAGATCAGCTTCACCCCGTCGGCGAGCGTCTGGAGCATCCCCCACTTGCCGGCCCGGTTGGGACCGATGCGGTTCTGCATGTCGGCGAGCACCTTGCGCTCGAACCAGATCATGAAGATGACGCCGACCACCACGATGGTGAAGGCCACCAGGGCCTTGATGACCACCAGCGCCACGACCACCAGGTCGACGCCGTCGGCGAACAGCGGGTCGCCGGTCATCCGCCGCTCCCCGGATCGCCGTCCTGGGGCGTGGTCTCCAGGCGTACCTCGGTCACCGGTTGGCCGACGTCGATGAGGCCCGACGCCGCCGAACCCGGCTGGTTGAAGGCCACGAACACCGTGCCCTGGGGCACGCCCGGGTCGGTCACCGCCTCCAGGACCGCCCGGCCCCGGCTGCTGGTGATGCCCACCCTGGTGCCGCTGCTCACGCCGAGCGGCTGGAGGTCGCCGGGGTGCACCCGCAGGTGGGCGCCGGCGGCGAGCGGGGCCAACGAAGGCGAGTGGTGCACGAGCGTGCCGTCGTCGTACAGGCGCCGGCTCGAGACCAGGCGCAGCGAGTAGCGGTCACGCGGCGGGGGCGGACGGGTCGTGCCCGGTCCCGCCCAGCTGAGCAGAGGCGGGCGCTGGGGGGTCGTGCCCTGGTCGCCACCCCCTCCGGAGGGCCGGAACACGTCCTCGCCGCCGCCCGAGCCGTGCTCGGCCTCGACCGTGGCCTCCACCGCCTCGGCCTCGGCGCCGGCACCGGGTTCCTCGCCTTCGGTGTAGCCCATGCCGCGGGGCCCGGTCACGGTGGCGGCCTGGCCCAGGGCCTCCGGCGCGCCGGCCGGCTGGTCGCCGGACTGCGGGTCGGGGCGGGCCTCGCTGCCCATGCCCGTCGAGGCCAGCGTGTCGACCTTGACGTGCCCGGCAACGCCGCTGATGCCGGGCGAGTCGCTCTGGGCCATCGACGGCGGAGCCTGGTGGTCGGAGGCGTCGGGCACGTCGCCGACGACGATGCCGTCGAAGCCCTCCGGCGACGACAGCCGTTCGCGGGTGATGCCCTGGTGGGACGGAGCCAGGCGCTCGATCTCGTCCCACACCGCCTCCAGGGAGTCGAGACCGAGGTCACCGCCCAGCCGGAACGCCAACTCGGCGGCGATCATCCAGTCGGCCCGCGCCGTTCCCGGCGCGGTGACCTTCTGGTGCAGGCGGCTGACCCGCCCTTCGAGGTTGGTGGTGGTGCCCGACTTCTCGCCGAACGACGAGGCGGCCAGCACCACGTCGGCCTGCCGGGCCGAGTCGGTGAGGAAGCTGTCGACGGCGATGACCGAGCCGGCGCCGGCCAGCGCCCGGCGGGCCAGGTCGCGGTCGGGGAAGTCGGCCAGGGGATCGGCGCCGAGCAGTACGAGACACGCCACCCGCCCGTTGGCGGCGGCCTCGAGAATCCCGGTGGCGTCGAGCCCCGGTTCGGACGGAAGGCTGCCCCACTCCCGGGAGAACCACCGTCGCCCCTTCTCGAGCGACACCCGCCCGGGAAGCAGCCCCGGCGCCAGCCCCATGTCGAGAGCGCCGTGGACGTTGGCCCGGCGCAGGGCGGAGAGGAAGCTGATGCCGGGCAGGGCGTCGACCAGGGCGGCGGCGGCCTCGCAGACGGGCTCGGGCGCCTCCGCCAGTGACGGGCGCCCCAGCACGCACACGACCGAATCGGCGCGGAGCAACTCGGCCGCCTGCCGGCGGGGGTCGGCCGCACCGTTGCCACGGTCGTCACCGGTCCGGAGCTCCAGCAGCGAACGCACCAGCTGGGCAGCCTCGCCCGGCCGGTAGCGCAGCGAGGCGGTGGCGTAGCGGGTCATGCCCGTCTCCACCGGGCTCAGCTCGACCAGCTTGGCCCCCCGGTTGACCACCGCATCCCGCAGGCGCAGGTACAGCACCGGCAGCTCTTCTTTGAGGTCTGGGCCCAGGAGCACGATGGTGTCGGCACCGCAGGCGGCGTCGATGGTCGCCCGAGGAAGTCCCAACACCGCCTGAGCGGGCAGGCCGTCACCGAGCTGGGCGTCGACGGAGTCGGTGCCGAGGACGGTGCGGGCCAGCTTCGACCAGGCGTAGGCGTCCTCGTTGCCCAGGCGAGCGCCACCGAGCACGGCGATGGACTCGCGGCCAGGTCGCCGGCCGGCCCGGTCGAGGGCCTCGGTGGCACGGGCCAGCGCCTCGGCCCACGACGCCTGCGCCAGCTCTTCGCCCTGGCGCACCAGCGGCGCCCCCAGTCGGTCGTCGCTGTTGATGGCCTCGAAGTCGAAGCGGCCCTTGTCGCACAGCCAGCCCCAGTTGACCGGGTCGACGTCGACACCCAGCTTGCGCACCAGGCGGTTGGACGACGACTGGAGGGCGATGCGGCACCCCACCGAGCACGAGGTGCACGTGGACTCCACCTGGTCGAGGTCCCAGGGCCGCGCCCGGAACCGGTACGGCTTGGCCAGTAGCGCCCCCACCGGGCAGATCTGCACCGTGTTGCCGCTGAAGTACGAGGCGAACGGCTCGTCGGGGAAGGTGTTGATCTGGGTGTGGTTGCCGCGGTCGATGAACGAGATGAGCGGGTCGCCGGCCACCTCGTTGGCGAAGCGGGTGCAGCGGTCGCACAGGATGCAGCGCTCCCGGTCGAGGTACACCAGCTCGCTGATGGCGATGGGCTTGGCGAAGTGACGCTTCTCCTCGACGAAACGGCTCTCGCCGGGGCCGAAGGCGAGTGTCTGGTCCTGCAGCGGGCACTCGCCGCCCTTGTCGCACACCGGGCAGTCGAGGGGGTGGTTGATGAGCAGGAACTCGAGCACCCCGTCCTGGACCTTCTTGCTCTTGGCCGACTGGGTGTCGACGGTCATGCCCTCGGCGACGGGCAGCATGCACGCCGGCTGCAGCGCCGGCCCCCGGCCGCTGTCGATCTCGACCACGCACATGCGGCACATGCCCACCGACCGCATGCGGGGGTGGTAACAGAAGCGGGGGATGTAGACCCCGTGACGCTCGGCGGCGGCGATCACCAGCTCACCCGGTTGGGCCTCGACCTGGCGCCCGTCGACGGTGATGGTGACGGTGGTCTTCTCCGCCTGCTCGGTCTGCTCAGCCATACGGGCACCCTCCTTCCTTGATGTGGATCCGGTACTCGTCGCGGAACCGCAAGATCGAGGAGTGCACCGGTGAGACGGTCGAGGGCCCGAGGGGACAGATGGTGGTCTGCTTGTACGGGAAGGGCACCGCCTCTTCGCCGTCGACGGCGGGACGCGGGAACGGGCCAGGGCTGATGTTGTCCCCCACGTCGAGCAACAGGTCGAGGTCCTCCTCGCGCCCGTTGCCCTTCTCGATGCGGCGCAGGATCTTCTCGATCCACGAGGCCCCCTCGCGGCACGGAGTGCACTTGCCGCAGGACTCGTGGGCGAAGAACCGCACGAGCCGCCACGCCGCCCGGACCGCACAGGTGGTCTCGTCCATGATGACCACGGCGCCTGAGCCGAGCATGGACCCGGCAGGGCCGACCACGCTGGAATCGAGCGGCAGGTCGAGTTGCTCGGGATAGAACCACGGCGCCGACGCGCCACCGGGCACGAACGCCTTCAGCTTGTTGCCGTGGCGCATGCCGCCGCCGTAGACCGGCGCCTCCACCAGGTCGCGGAAGGTGGTCGTGCCCATCTCCACCTCGTAGACGCCCGGGCGTCGGACGTGGCCGGACAGCGCGAACAGACGGAGCCCCGTCGCCTTCTCGGTGCCGATGGCGGCATAGGCCTCGCCCCCGTGCTGCATCACCCAGGGGATGTACGAGAGCGTCTCCACGTTGTTGACCACGGTGGGCTGCATGTAGAGGCCCTTGGCCGCCGGGAAGTAGGGGGGCTTGAGCCGGGGCATGCCCCGCTGGCCCTCCAGGCTCTCGATCAGCGCCGTCTCCTCGCCCACGATGTAGGCGCCGGCCCCCCAGTGCAGGATCACGTCGAGCGACCACCCCGACCCGAGGATGTCCTTGCCGATGTAGCCGGCGGCGTAGGCACCGTTGAGGGCGATGGCCAGGCGCTCCTGGGCCAGGGCCATCTCGCCCCGGACGTAGATGAACGCCTGTGACGCCCGCACCGCGTAGCACGAGATCAGCAGGCCCTCGATGAGCTGGTGGGGGTCGCGCTCCATGAGCGGCCGGTCCTTGCACGTGCCCGGCTCGCTCTCGTCACCGTTGACCACGAAGTAGCGGGGGAAGACGTCCTTGGGCAGGAACGACCACTTGGCGCCGGCCGGGAAGCCGGCGCCGCCCCGACCCTGGAGGTTGGCCGCCTTCACCTGCTCGATCACCTCGTCGGGCGTCATGGCGAGCGCCTTGCGCAGCCCGGCGTAGCCGCCGGTGGCCAGGTAGCCCTCGAGGGTGTGGGCGTCGCCGCGCTCGAAGCGCGTGGTGACGATCGGCGAACGGTCGCTGACGGCCATCAGCGGATCTCCGGGGGCAGGCCCTCGGCCCCTCGCCCCACCCACCGCTCGGGACGGATGTCCTGGCGGACCCGGGTGAGGGTCCCGTGCGGGGGGACCTCGTCGGTTCGTCGTCCCGCCCGCAGGTCGTCGACCAGCGCATCGACCTCGTCGTGGCTGATCCGCAGGAAGTAGCGGTAGTTGACCTGGAGGCACGGGGCGTCGGTGCAGGCGGCGATGCACTCCACGTCCTCGAGGGTGAACATGCCGTCGGAGGTGGTGGCACCGGGCTTGATCCCGAGCGTGCGCTCGCAGTGCTCGAGCAGCTCCTCGCCTCCGAGCAGCAGGCAGGAGATGTTGGTGCAGACGCTCACCACGTAGCGGCCCACCGGCTCCCGCTTGAACATGCCGTAGAAGCTGGCCGTGCCCAGCACCTCGGCGGGCGCCAGGTCGACCAACTCGGCGATGTGGGCCATGGCCTCCGGGCTCACCCATCCCTCCTGCTCCTGGGCCACGTGCAGCAGCGGGATCAGCGCCGAACGGGGACGGGGGTAGCGGGAGATGATCGTGCGGGCCAGCTCGACGTTGCCCGGGTTCAAGCGGCTCACCGGTCGACCTCCCCCATGATGGGGTCGACCGACGAGATGACGGCCACGGCGTCGGCGATGAGACCGCCCCTCAGCATGTGCGGGAGCGTCTGGAGGTTGACGAAGGACGGGCCGCGGATGTGCATGCGGTAGGGCTTGGCGCTGCCATCGGAGACGAGATAGCACCCGAGCTCGCCGCGGGGCGACTCCACCGCCACGTAGACCTCGCCCTCGGGGACCTTGAACCCCTCGGTGAAGATCTTGAAATGGTGGATCAGCGCCTCCATCGACTCGTCGATGCGGGCCCGGGGCGGGGGCGTCACCTTCTTGTTCTGGACGCGGTAGTCGCCCCGGGGGATGCGGTCGAGGATCTGGCGCACGAGGCCGATCGACTCGCGGATCTCGTTGAGCCGGATGGCATAGCGGTCGAACACGTCGCCGTAGGTGCCGACCACCACGTTGAAGTCGACCTCCTCGTAGGCCAGGTAGGGGATGTCGCGGCGCAGGTCCCATGGCACCCCGCTGGCGCGCAGGATGGGCCCGGTGGCCCCCAGGGCGATCGCCTCCTCGGCGGTGAGCACGCCCACGCCCTGGGTGCGCGCCCGCCAGATGGGCTGGCCGGTCATGAGCTCGTCGTACTCCTGCAGGCGCGCAGGCAGGGCGTCGAGGATGCGCAGGACGTCGTCCCGCCAGCCGTCGGGAAGGTCGGCGGCCACCCCTCCGGGGCGGATGTAGTTGTGGTTCATCCGCAACCCGGTGGTCTTCTCGAAGAACTGCAGCACCAGGTCGCGCTCGCGCCAGCCGTACAGGATCATGGAGATGGCGCCCAGGTCGAGGCCGTTGGTGGCGAGGAACAAGAAGTGGGAGGCGATCCGGTTGAGCTCGGTCATCAGCATCCGGATCCAGGTGGCCCGGGGCGGGATCTCGACCTGCAGCAACGCCTCGGTGGCGAGGGAGAACACCAGCTCGTTGAACAGCGGGCTGGCGTAGTCCATGCGGGTGACGTTGGTGGGCCCCTGGAGGAAGGTCAGGTCCTCCCCCGTCTTCTCCATGCCGGTGTGGAGGTAGCCGATGATGGGCTTGCTCCGCAGCACCGTCTCGCCCTCGAGCTCGAGCATGAGGCGCAGCACCCCGTGGGTGCTGGGGTGCTGAGGCCCCATGTTGATGATCATGGTCTCCTGGTCACCGGGAGCCCGGTCGGCTTGCTCGGCCGCTGCCGCCTCGGACATGCGCAGCACCGAGCCGGACTCGCGCAGCAGCTCCCCGGCGGTCATCTGGCCCCGCGCCGACAGCTCCTGCGCGCCTTCGGAGGTGGCAGCCCCCGGGTAACGGATGCTGGTCATGCTCCGCTCCTCATCGGTCGCCCGGAGCACCCTTGAACTGCACCGGGATGCGCCCGACGGCGTAGTCCTTGCGCAGGGGGTGACCCTCCCAGTCCTCCGGCATGAGGATCCGGGTGAGGTCGGGGTGGCCGTCGAAGACGATGCCGTACATGTCGTAGACCTCTCGCTCCATCGCCTCGGTGCCGGGATGGAGCTGGAACAACGACGCCACGACGGGATCGCCGTCGGGCACCTGCACCCGAATGCGCAGTCGCTCCTTGCCCTCGAACGACAGGAGGATGGCGACGACCTCGAACCGCTCGGGCGTGACCGTCGACGGCAGCCCTGACCGCCCGGGATGGGTGAGGTAGTCGGCGGCGGTGACGTCCAGGCAGAAGGTGTAGCCGTCACGGCGCAACTGCTCGACAAGGTCCCGGTAGCCCTCACGGCTCGGGTGGAGCACCACCTGGCCGAGCTGGCGGGTCAACGGCGCGCCGTGGCGGCGCTCCTCCTCCTGGGGCACGGCCTGCTCATCGGGCACGGCCTGGTCGTCGGCGCTCATGGGGTCTCCACGGTCGCCGTGGTCACCGCGGGGTGCCGACGTGGACGGGAGGCCGGACGACGGTGACCCGCTGGTCGCCCTGCGGCTGCTGGTCGACGTGCACCTCTGCCCCGCCCCCGCCCTGACGGCGGCTGACGATCTCGCCGGTGCGGACGAGCTCATGGAGGGTGAGGATGGAGTGCAGCAGGGTCTGCGGGTTGGGCGGGCAGCCGGGGGCGTAGACGTCGACGGGCACGACCTGGTCGACGCCCTGGACGATGGCGTAGTTGTTGAACATCCCGCCGGTGGAGGCGCACACCCCCATGGAGATGACCCACTTGGGCTCCATCATCTGGTCGTAGACCTGGCGCAGCACCGGTGCCATCTTCTGACTGACGCGCCCGGCCACGATCATGAGGTCGGCCTGGCGGGGCGACGCCCGGAACACCTCCATCCCGAAGCGACTGAGGTCGTAGTGGGAGGCGCCGGTGGCCATCATCTCGATGGCGCAGCAGGCCAGCCCGAAGGTGGCCGGCCACATGCTGTTGCGCCGGGCCCACTTCACCACCGACTCCAGGTTGCCGGTCAGGAAGTTGTGCTGGAGGCCCTCGAGGCCCTTGCCGAACCCCATCAGGTGACCACCTCCTCCTTCTCGTTCGTCTTCTCCTCGGCCGGGCGGTCACGTACCGCGGGCTCGGACGGCTCGCGTCCGTCCATGCCCACCAGGCGCACGGTGGAGGTCGTGGTCCGGTGCTCATCGGTCAGGGGCCGGGAACGCGACACCGGGCCCCACTCGAGCCCCCCTTCGGCGACCTCCCACAGGAACGACAGGAAGAACGGGACGATGAAGGCGACGATGGCCCACAGGCCGAAGGCTCCGAGCTCACGGTGCACCACGGCCCAGGGGAACAAGAAGATGATCTCGATGTCGAACACGATGAAGATCATGGCCACCAGGTAGAAGCGCACGGGGAACCGCCGCGCCGGCTCGGAGGTGGGCACGATCCCGGACTCGTAGGGCGCCTCCTTGGCAGGGGTGGGACGCCCCGGGGCCAGCAACTTGGACGTGACGATGCTGAGGACGACGAATCCCACCGCCAGCACGAACATCACGACGATGGGCAGGTACTGGTCCACGACGCCGTCAGGCTAGCGCTTCGCCCGGGACCGGTCAGAGCCCGCGGTCGCCAGCCCGCAGGCCGGCGTCAGCTGCTGGCCCGGGCCTGCTGGCGATGAGCGGTCGCCAGCTTGTCCCGCCGGTGCAGGACGTTGCACACGACGCCGAAGACCACCAGGGAGGCGAGGGTGATCAACGCCGGCGGCAGTCGCAACGACCCCAGGTCGCGGACCATGACCACCGACACCACAGGGGCGTCCGGATCGGGTTCCGAGGACGGGGGCGTCTCGCCGAACTTGATGCAGGTGGCGCCGGGCGGGCAGGTGTCGCCCTCCTCGAGGGTCACCACCTCGACCGCCTCCTGCACCTGGACCACGGCGTACTGGGGCGGGTGGGACAGGGGCAGCTTCGAGAGCAGGCTGTCCGGGTCCTTGCCACCGATGGCGTAGGCGTCGATGGTGACGTAGTCACTGGCTTCCTCGAAGGTGGCGAGGGTGCTCTCCTCGCCGGTGAGCGCCTCGTCGGCCGAAGCCTGGGCCTCGCCGCGGATGGTGTCGCCCTCCTCCAGCTTCTGCCAGCCGGACAGGTCGCGGGCTTCCGGCAGGGACGCCCCCGAGGTGTCGCCAGGCCGGGAGCTGGTCACCACCTCTTCGACCACCCATGCCGGCGCCGGACCTTGCAGGCCGATGCCGTAGACCCACCACGACGCTCCCATGATGGCCATCCAGCCCCAGAAGCCGGCGGCGGCCACCAAGAAGCCGAGCCGGGAGCCCAGGTTGGTCCACAGCACCAGGTAGACCGAGCCGCACAGCACCACGAACGACACCAGCACCACCAGGATCCCCCGGATGGTGGGGTCCCACGTCACCGTCAGGGCCAGGCTGGCTGCTTCGGCGAACACGCTCACGCTCCTGCCGACGGGGCCGTGGTCGTGGTGACGTTCGGCGGAGGCGTCGCCGGCTTGTCGCCGCCCGCCGCCTCGCGGTTGACCCGCTCGGCCAAGCTGCGCTCGTAGTCGACGATGGCCTGGATCTGCTCGGGGCTGAGCACCTGGCCGAAGTAGGGCATGCGCCCGGTGGCCTGCCCGTTGAGGCCGTAGGCCTCGCCTTCCTCCACCCCGTCGGCCACGAACTCGACGTGGTCCTCCACCGCCGGGAACTGGTTGACCGAGTTGTAGAGGCTGGGACCGAAGGCGCCGCCGCCGGCGACCTGGGGCTCGTCGTAGGACCAGCCCAGGGTGTGGCAGCGAGCGCAGTTGAGGTTGAACAGGGCCATGCCCATGCTGGGCTCCTCAGCGCCGGCTTCCGGGGGCTCCTTCGCCGCCTCTGCCTTCAGCCGGTCGAGCTCGGCCTTCGCCTCCTCGGTGCGCTGCTCCTGGGCGTCCTCGGGGGTGACGGCGATGCGGTGGAGGTAGAGGATCAGGTTGTCGATCTGCTGCTCGTTGAGCGGCCCACCCCCCTCGAGGCCCCAGGCCGGCATGGGCGAGAACGGCCGGCCGTAGACGAGCACCTGGCGGATCTGGTCGTCGCTCATGCGCAGGGTGATGTCGTTGAGGGCGGGGGCCTGCCACTCGACCTGGCGCAGGTCTCCGGTCACCGGGTCGGTGAGCGTGTACTCGACCTCGGCGCCCAGCGCGTCCATGCCGCCGTGGCAGCCGGCGCAGTTGAAGCCCCCGTCGGACGTGGTGGCGAACAGCGCACCACCGCCGATGGGCTGGCCGTGGATGGCGTACTCGCCTCCCAGCCGCTCCTCGAAGTCGGCCACGGCCCCGTCCTGGCGCCCGGGCTCGGCCAGCCAGTAGAGCGGCAGACCCACGGCGCAGACGGTGAGGCCCACCAGGCCCCATCCCAGGAACCGCTCCAGCCTGGGCCCTTCGAGCTGCTCGTCGTTCAGGTACGACTTGCGGTTGGCCGCCAGCTCCACCTCGGAGCCGACCTCGGCCTTGGCCCGGCGCACGTTGGCCAGCAGGTACAGGGCCCAGCCGACGACGACGGCGAGGCCGATGACGATGCCGACGGCCTGTTGGGTGGAGGCGGCGACGGGCACTCAGTGCTCTCCGGACTCACCGACGCAGTGCGGGCCCTCGGCCTCCTGGCCGGTGGTGTTGGTGCCGATGGGCGGGCCGTCGACGACCGTGCTGGTGTCGACGGAGATCCTTCCCCCCTCGACGCTCACGGCGAACTGGTCCATGCCCCGGGGAGCGGGCCCGCCCTTCTTCTCGCCCACCCGGTTGTACTGCGACCCGTGGCAGGGGCACTCGAACCACTGCGACGTGGCGCACCACGGCACCCGGCAGCCCAGGTGGGGGCACTTCTGGTAGAGCGCCACCACCCCGGCCTCCATCCCGGGGATCACACTGGGACCGTAGGCCGCCTTGGCGGCCTCCACCGCGTCCTGGGGGAAGGGGTTGACGTAGAACCGGCCCTCGGGGACGTAGAAGGGCTCACGGGTGTCGCGGATGGTGCTCAGGATGTCCTCGATGCTGCCCACGTTGATGGTGGAGCCGAAGCCGCCCGCGAGCTTGGGCCAGAGGAAGGCGATGCAGGCCGCTCCGAACCCGGACAGCCCGAAGACCATCATCCCCACCAGGCCGCGGTTGAAGAACTGGCGCCGGGTGACGCCGATGGACTCCTCGTCGGGCGGGACGTAGGGCGCCGGAGGGGCGCTCTCTGCCGGAGCCAGCTCGGTGCCGGCCGAGGTGCGGGCCAGCACCGCCTGGCGCTCGATCTCCCGACCACGACGCGCCGGCGCCTGGCTCTTCTCGTCGGCGCCGCGGTCGTTGCCCAGGGCCCGGTCGGTGTCCCGGCGGCGGGCGGTGGTGAACACCACCAGGGCGCCCAGCGCGACGAGCACCGGCACGGCGATGGTGAGAACGGTCGTGCCTTCCATGACTACCGCCCAGTCTCGTTGTCGGAGCCGGCCGCGACCAAGTCGGACGCCGCCGCGCGTCGAGCTCTACAAGTCGAAGAAGACACCGTCGACCCACGGGAAGGTGAAGTTGAAGCCGGGACCGCGGAAGAACGACCCGATGATGACGAGGATGGCCCAGAACATCAGGAACAGGGTGAACAGCGAGATGGCGAACTTCCGGTCCTCGGGCCGCGGTGAGGGGTTGCGGTCCATGTAGGGGGCGAACATGAGCACGAAGATGCCCATGCCCGGGATGGTCACGCCCGCCACCATCGGGTGGAACATGGTGAGCAACTCCTGGAGGCCGAGGAAGTACCACGGCGCCTTGGAGGGGTTCGGCGTCAGGTTGAAGTTGGCCAGCGACAGCAGCGGTGCGTTGACGAACGCCGAGAACACGAGCAGGAAGGCGGTGACGGCCAGGGCGGCGACGAACTCCCCCACCAGGAGGTGGGGCCAGGTGTGGACCTTGTCGACCGGCTTGGCCTTGACGTCCTGGATGGAGCCGGCCTTGACCACGGTGAGCAGCCGCTGGGTGTGGCCCTCGGGGCCGGTGGGGGCCGGTGGCGGTGCGGTGGCACCGCTGGGCACGGTCGCCACGGCGCCTCCGGGTTCACCCTGGGCGGTCGCGGCGTCGCCGGCGCCGGCATCGCCGCCTCCGGACGCGGCCCGGGCGGCCTGGGAGCGGGCCAGGAGGTGAGCGGGGATCTTGCCCCCGTCGTCGCCTCCGCCCTCGGCGCCCTCGTTGCCGCCGTCGGACGACTTGGCCGCCGCCTTGGCGCGCGCCTCTTCGGCACGCTTGCGCAGGTGCTCGGGGATCTCGGTCATCGCCTCGCTCTCCTCGCCTGTCCTCGTCGACCTACAGCGGCCCGGAGATGCCGCCGTCCTTGCGGACTCGCCAGAAATGCACGGCGAGGAAGATAACCAGGACGAACGGAAGCATCAGGACATGGAGCACGTACCACCGCAGCAGCGTGTCGGTGCCGATCTCCACGCCACCCAGGAGCACGAAGCGCACCTGGTCGCCGAAGACCGGGGTGTAACCCATCATGTTGGTGCCGACGGTCACCGCCCACAGGGCCAGCTGGTCCCACGGCAACAGGTAGCCGGTGAACGACAGGAGCAGGGTCAGGGTGAGCAGGATCACCCCGATCACCCAGTTGAACTCCCGCGGCGGCTTGTAGGCGCCGTGGTAGAAGACCCGGGCCATGTGCAGGAACACGCTGAGCACCATGAGGTGGGCGCCCCATCGGTGCATGTTGCGAACCAGGAGGCCGAAGGTGACCGAGGTGTGCAGGGAGTAGATGTCGGTCCAGGCCTGCGCTGCCGTCGGCCGGTAGAAGAACATGAGGAAGATCCCGGTGACGGTCAGCAGGATGAACAAGAAGAACGACAGCCCGCCCAGGCACAGCGTGTAGCTCACCTTCACCGCGTGGCGCTTCACCTTGACCGGGTGCAGGTGGTACAGCACCGAGTTCATGATCACGTAGGACCGGTTCCGGGGGCTGTCGGTGTAGCCCTTCCGGAAGATCGACCCGGGTCGGAAGATGGAGTTCCAGGCCTGGGAGCCCTGGACGGTCTCGGACAGCTTGCTCAGCCGCTCCGACAGGCCCTGCCCGGGCCCCTTGCCACCGATCGTGCGCGCCATGTCGTCAGAACCGCATCCCGTAGGCGTAGCCGTAGTTGTTGTCGCGCTGGTGCTGGTCGCCGTCGCGGGCGGCCACGCCGGCCTTGCCCAGCACGATGACGCCGGTCGGGCAGCGGTCGACGCACAGGGCACAACGGGTGCAGATGTCCTCGTCGACCACGAAGATGACGTGGTCGTCGGGGTCGATGCCCGGGGCCGGCGTGTTGTCGCCCTCGGTCACCGCGTCGGTCGAGAGCATGTGGATGCACTTCCACGGGCAGATGTCGACACAGCCCTCGCACATGATGCACTCGGCTTGGTCGATGTGGAGGAACTGCTTGGGCTTCACCGCCTTGGACAGGTCGCCAGGAGCGATCTCCTGGAGGAGGTAGTCACCCGAGAAGGTGGGCATGGGGGGATTGGCATCGGTCTTGGCCATGGGATCACGCCTTCCTGGTCAGCTTGACGAGGGGACGGCCGAACGGAGAGGTCTCGAGCTCGGGACGGTCCTTGCGCTTGGGCTTGCCGCGGTTCTGCCACGCCGACCACAGCAACATGTGGCCCACGAGGAAACCGCCGTAGATGGCGGAGACCACGACGTCTCGAACCACCAGGTAGGTCAGTTCGAACGGCAGCACCTTGGCGAAGATCTCACCGGGCCCGAGGAGGAGCCGGTCCTGGCGCCAGTTGAGCTCGTTGTCGGCCCACGTCAGCCACTGGTGGGGCACGACCCCGTAGGCCATGAAGAACACGAAGAAGGCGAACGTGGCCGCCGCCATGGCCTCGCCCCAGGTGAGGGAGGCGTCAGCCGGCCGGCGCTTCATGTAGGCCATGGCCCCGGCGATGGAGGCCACGGTCACCAGGAACGTCACAGCGAAGGCGACCACCGGCGACCTCCTCCCTCCTGGTCGTGGACCGACTCGTGAAAGTTCTCACATCGTACGCGGGTGACCCCGTCAAAGCTACCCACCACCCGCCATCCGGGCGTTCCCTGGTCTACCACCGCCGCGCCGGGGCGGCACATCGCCGGGAGACGCAGTTTCGAGGGGTGACTTGGCCCTTCCCCGGGAGACGAACGTAGTCTGAAGCCTGCACGCAGCGGTGGCCGAGCCGGTGGAGGTGGGCGTTGACCGAGATTCCCGAGCACCTGCTGGCCCGGTCGCGCGAGCGACGGGCCGCGCTCGGGCTGGGAGGCGGCGACCAGGGCGGCACGGATGCCGCCGCATCCGGGCAGCCGACCCAGGGTGCCGCTCCCGAGCCGGTGGCGAAGGCGCCGGCACCAAAGGCGCCGGCCGCTCCGCCGGCGCCGGCCGCCCCGCCGCCACCACCTCCTCCTCCCCCGCCCTACGTGACCGCCGCCCAGAGCCGCCCCAACATCCCCCGGTGGGCGGTGCCGGTCCTCGCCATGCTGCCGATCTGGGCCATCGTCTACGCCGGGGTCCTCAACGTTCCCGAGGGCGCCATCACCGACCCCGTGCTCGCCCAGGGTGAGGAGGTCTACAGCTCCTGCGCCGGCTGCCACGGCGGCGGCGGGGAGGGCGGCACGGGACCGCCTCTCAACGGCGGCGAGGTCCTCCTGACCTTTCCCGACCCACAGGACCAGATCGAGTGGGTGACCGAAGGCTCGCCCGGTGGCGGGACGCCCTACGGCAGCCCCGACCGGCCCGGTGGCCAGCAGATCTCTCAGGGCGGCATGCCCGCCTTCGGCGAGCAGCTCTCCGAGGAGGAGATCATCGCCGTGGTCCGCTACGAGCGCGAGATCCTCAGTCAGGAGGAGGGCTCGGCGCTGGCCGGCGAGGAGGGTGGCTCCGCCGGCGGCGAGGCGGAGTCCGAGGGCGGCGACATCGGCAGTGAGGGAGGCGGCGCCAGCGAGGGCGGCGCCGAGTCCGGGGGCGGCGAGCCCGCCGGCAGCAGCTGACCGGCCCGGTGGCACCGCCCCGGCCCGAGGTGCTGGTCGTGGGCGGCGGGCCGGCCGGGGCGGCCACCGCCTACTGGCTGGCCGAGGCGGGCCACGACGTCCTGGTCGTCGAGCGCAAGACGTTTCCCCGCGACAAGACCTGCGGTGACGGGCTGACGCCCCGGGCCGTGCGCCAGCTGGCCGACATGGGCCTCGAGGACCGCCTGGCGGCCGACCACCACCGCTTCGACGGCCTGCGGGCGGTGGCCCACGGGGTGACGCTGGAGCTTCCCTGGCCCGATCACCCGACGTTCCCCCCGTACGGCTACGTCGTGCGCCGGCGCCACCTCGACGAGATGGTGGCCGAGCACGCGGTGAAGGCGGGCGCCACCCTGTGGCAGGGCACCGAGGCGGTGGCGCCCATCGTCGAGCGGGGGCTCGTCGCCGGCGCCGTGGTGCGCCGGGCCGGCTCGGCGACCACCGAGGAGGTGCGGGCGCCCTACGTCGTGGTGGCCGACGGCGCCAACTCCCGCTTCGGCCGGGCGCTGGGAACGGTCCGCGACCGCTCGTACCCCCAGGGCATGGCCATCCGGGGCTACTGGCGCAGCGACCTCCACGACGACCCCTGGATCGAGAGCTCGCTCGACGTGCGGGACCGGGCGGGACGGTCACTGCCCGGCTACGGGTGGGTCTTCCCGCTGGGGGACGGGACCATCAACGTCGGCATCGGCCTTCTGTCGACGTTCCGCGACTGGAAGAAGGTGAACACGTCGCACCTCATGGACGAGTTCGCCGCCACCGCCCCCTCCTCGTGGGGCATCAGCCCGGAGACCCAGTTGGGCAAGCCCACGGGAGGTCGGCTGCCCATGGCCGGCTCCGTCGGGCCCAAGGCAGGGCCCACGTTCCTGGTGGTGGGCGATGCCGCCGGCTCGGTGAACCCGTTCAACGGCGAGGGCATCGACTACGCCTACGAGACCGGGCGGCTGGCCGCCGACGTGCTGCACGAGGCGCTGATGACCGGCGACGGCCTGGCGCTCCAGCGCTACCCAGAGACCCTGGAGCGGGAGTTCGGGTTGTACTTCAAGGTGGCCCGCGGCTTCGCCGCCCTCATCGGCCGTCCGGCGCTCATGCGCGAGCTCACCCGGGTGGGCATGCACTCCCGCCCGCTCATGGAATGGGTGCTGCGCATCATGGCCAACCTGCTCCGCCCCGACGAGGTCGGGCCGGCGGAGGCCGCCTACCGGGCGGCCGCCGCCCTGGCCCGCCTGGTCCCCGAGCCCGCCCCTCGCTGACCCCGTCCCCCTCGTCGTTCTTTGTCGGCTCCACCACCGTGGCGGTGGTCCGGTCGACAAAGAACCGGAGGTGGGTTCGGCTCAGGCGTTGGCGCCGCCGGCGGCGGCGGGGTCGATCAGCCACACCACCCGCTCGGCGCGGATCCGGGCGGCGGGCACGTCGTCGCCCCGGCACAGCCGGCTCCACGCCGGCGCCTTCCCGGCGCCGCTCACGGTGACCACCACCAGCCGGGCCCGGGCGATGGCGGGGAAGGTGAAGGTGAGGCGCCGATAGGGGTGGTCGTCGTCGCCGGTGGCCACCACCAGGCGGTCGTCGACCTCGAGCGCCGGCGACCCGGGGAACAAAGAGGCGGTGTGGCCGTCGTCGCCCAACCCCAGATGCACCAGGTCGGGCGCCGGCAGCTCCCCCACGATGCGGTCGTAGGCGGCGGCCGCCTCCTCCGGCGTGGCGCCGGCCTCGCGCATGGAGCGCACGGCGCCGGCGCCGACCCGGTCGAGCAGCACCCGGCGGGCCATCCCCTCGTTGGAGTCGTCGGAGTCGACCGGCACCCAGCGTTCGTCGCCGAGCAGGACGGTGACGTCGGGCCAGGCCACGCCGGGCCGGGTCGCCAGTGCCGCGTAGCCGCGCCGTGCGGTGCCGCCACCCGACAGCGCGATGACCGACGGGCGCTCGGCAACGACCAAGTCGGCAAAGGCGCCGGCCACGTCGTCGACCACGCGCACCTCCCCGGTGGGAGGAACCGAGGCGGAGGTCACCGGGCCATCCGGCCCCTCGGCTCACGCGCCGCCACGGTGCCAACCTCCGAGGGATTCGCACAGCTCGGCAGCGGCGCTCGGGCCCCACGAACCCTGGTCGTAGAGATGGACCGGCCCCGGGCGCTCGAGCACCGGCTGCACCACCCGCCACGCCTCCATGACGCCGTCGTCCCGGGCGAAGCGCCGGGCGTCGCCCTGGAGGGCGTCGTCGAGCAGGCGCTCGTAGGCGTCCTGGCGCGGACCGAAGACCCGGTCGAAGGACAGGTCGAGCGCCACCTGGCGGGTCTCCAGCTTCTCGCCCGGCGCCTTGGCCGACAGGTGCATGGTCACCCCCTCGTCACCGCCCAGGCGGAACACCAGGCGGTCGGGCTCGGGCACGTCCTCGGTGGGTGAGAACAGCATCCGGGGCGGGGCGTGGAACTGCACGACGCACTCGTTGACGCTGGTGGCCAGGCGCTTGCCGGTGCGGACGATGAACGGGACGTCGGCCCAGCGCCACGAGTCGATGTGGAGCCGCAGCGCCACATAGGTCTCCACCTCGGACGCCGGGTCGACCCCGGGCTCGTCGCGGTAACCGCGGTACTGGCCCCGCACCACCGACTCGGGCTCGAGCGCCCGCATGGCCCGCAACACCTTGACCTTCTCGTCCCGCAGGGCGTCGGCGTCGGCAGCGACAGGCGGCTCCATGGCGAGGAGGGTGACCACCTGGAGCAGGTGGTTCTGCACGACGTCGCGCAGCGCCCCCACCTCCTCGTAGAACGACCCACGCCCCTCGATCCCGAAGGACTCGGCCAGCGTGACCTGGACGCTGTGGACGTAGCGCCGGTTCCAGACCGGCTCGAGCAGCGAGTTGGCGAAGCGGAACACCAGGAGGTTCTCGACCGACTCCTTCCCGAGGAAGTGGTCGATGCGGTACACCCGCTCCTCGGGGAAGGCGCCGGCCAGGCACTGGGTCAGGGCGGCGGCGGACGGCTGGTCACGCCCGAAGGGCTTCTCCAGCACCAGGCGGGCCCGCTGGTTGAGCCCCACCCGGGCCAGGCCGGAGATCACGTCGTCGAACAGCTCGGGAGGGATGGCCAGGTAGACGAGCGGGCACTCGTGCCCCGACAGCCGCTCGGCCAGCTCGTCGTACACCTCGTCGTGGCGATAGTCGCCCTGCACGTAGCACAGCCGGCGGGCCAGGTCGGCGAACACGTCGTCGTCGAAGCCCCGGCCCCAGCGCTGGACCGAGTCGCGGGCGTAGTCCCGGAGTTGGCCGTCGTCCCAGGGCGACGAGGCCACGCCCAGAACCGGGATGTCACCGAGAACGCCGTTGGCGGCCAGGCGGTACACCGCCGGGAAGAGCTTCTTGCGGGCCAGGTCGCCGCTGGCGCCGAACAGCACCAGGGCATCGGAGCGGGAATGCCGGGGGTCGTCCCGCGGCGGGACCGACGTCATCCGTCGTGCACCCGGGCCTCGCCGCCCGCCTCCGCCGGGCGCTGCTCGACCGTCTCGGTGGTGTGCCCACCGAACTGCTTGCGCAGGGCGGCCACCACCTTCATGGCCGGCGAGTCGAGCTGGCGGGACGAGAAGCGGGCGAACAGGGCGGCGGAGATGACCGGGAGTGGGACCGACAGCCGTACCGCCTCATTGACCGTCCAGCGCCCCTCGCCCGAGTCATGGGCCCGGCCGGCGATGGAAGTCAGCGCCGGATCGGCCTCCACGGCCAGGCACAGCAGGTCGAGCAGCCACGACCGGACCACGCTGCCGTGCCGCCAGGCCTCCACGGCGCCGTCGACGTCGATGTCGAGGTCGGCGGCGTGCAACAGCTCGTAGCCCTCGGCGTAGGCGTGCATGAGCCCGTACTCGATGCCGTTGTGCACCATCTTGGTGTAGTGGCCGGCGCCCACCGGCCCCACGTGGGCGTAGCCACCCTCCTCCGGGCGCAGGGCGTCGAACGCCGGCTGGACGGCGGCCACGTGCTCGTCGCGGCCGCCCACCATGAGGCAGTAGCCCCCCTCCAGGCCCCACACGCCTCCGCTCACGCCGGCGTCGACGAAGCCGATGCCCTTGGTGGCCAGGTTCTCTCCTCGGCGGATGGAGTCGTGGTAGTTGGAGTTGCCGCCGTCGACGACGACATCACCCTCACCGAGGAGGTCGGCGACCTCGGCGATGGTCGCCTCGGTGGGGTCGCCGGCGGGAACCATGCTCCACACCACGCGAGGCCCGTCGCCCAGCGACTCCACCAGCTCGGCCAGGGTCGCCACCTGGCTGACGCCGGGGTCACGGTCGTAGCCGACCACCTCGTGTCCGGCTCGCTCCAGGCGACTCGACATGTTGGCGCCCATGCGACCCAACCCGATCATCCCCAGCTTCATGACTTCCTCCTGCGTCGTTTCCGGCGGCGGCCCGGCGGCGTCAACCGCCCAGGTGCAGCACCTCGTCGAGCGTCACCCTGCCCGCTCGGAGGCCACGCGCACCCAGGGCCAGCAGATCGCCGGCCGCCTGGGCCTGCTTGAGCGTCGAGAAGCCGTAGGGACGGCCCGGGATGGGCACGTCCTGCCCATCGGCCCCGAGGACCTGCACGAACACCCCACTGGGCGGACCGCCCTTGTGCAGCTGGCCGGTGGAGTGCAGGAACCGGGGCCCGACCCCCAACGTGGTCGCCACCCGCAGCTGGTCGCGCAGGATCACGCGGGCCTTCTGCAGGGCGGCGACGAGCTCGGCGTCGCCCGGGTCGACGAAGGCCTGGAGGGCCAGGTAGTCGCCCGGCTTGACCTGGTCGAGCAGCGCGGCGAGCGACCCCGGCTCGATGGCGGGGAAGCCGTCGTTCAGCACCCGCTCCGTTGCCACCTTGGCGGAGGCAACGTCGGGCTGGTCGAAGGGGTTGATGCGCAGCAACACCCCGGCGAGGGCGACCGCCTGCTCCCACAGCAGCACCAGCGCTCCGAGGTCGAGGGGTCGCTGGTAGGCCAGCTCCACCACCGGGTGGCCGGCCTCCACCAGCTCGTCGAGCCCCGGGCGGTAGCCGGTGGAGACGAACAGCCGGTCGTCGCCGTAGGCCCGCACCCGTCCCAGGGGCTCGTCGGCGACCGGGACGATGCCGGTGCCGGCCTTGCCCGTGGACTCGGCGACGAGCTGCTCGAGCCACAACCCGAAGCTGCCGATCTCGTGGGGGAGCACCAGCGTGAGCTTGTCCCGCCCCTGACGGGCGGCGGCGGCCATGGCGGCACCCAGGCGCACCGCCGGGTGCTCGGCGGCGGCGGTTGCCGGACCGGCGACCTCGGCCACCCCCGCAGCTCGGTCGAGCAGACCGGCGAGGTCGACGCCGATGAGCGCGCCCGGCACCAGCCCGAAGTACGACAGCGCCGAGTAGCGGCCGCCGATGTCGGGCCGGTTCTCGTACACCCGGCGGAAGCCCCGCTCGCGCGCCATCGTGGCCAGCTCCGTCCCGTGATCGGTGATGGCGAGGAACCGGGCCCCGTCGCCGCCGGTCTGCTCCCAGAAGTGGGCCAGCTGACTTCTCGTCTCGATGGTGGCGCCCGACTTCGACGCCGCCACGAACAGGCAGTCGTCGAGGTCGGCTCCCGACCCGATCCGGGCGACGGCGGCGGGGTCGGTGGTGTCGAGCACGTGCAGCTCCAGCCCCCCGCCGCGCGGCCCGAAGGTGCGCCACAGGACCTCGGGGAACAGGCTCGACCCCCCCATGCCCAGCAGCACGGCCCGGCGCAGGCCGTCGGCGGCCGCCTCCGCCGCCAGGGCCTCGAGCTCGCCGACCCGAGGGCGCATCTCGGCAACCACCGGCAGCCAGCCCAGCCGGTCGGCCACCTCGGTCGGGTCGTCCTGCCAGAGCGTGTGGTCGCCGGCCCACATGCGAGCGACCGCGTCGGCGTCGGACAACTCCTGCACGGCCGCATCTGCCGCAGCGGCGACGGGCCCCAGCCGCTCTCGGATGATCACGGTGCTCCCTCGGTCGGCATGGGTCGGGACCCTACCGGCACCGCCCGGTCGCGAACCCGTTCGGGTCGTCAGTGCCGCTCGGACACCTGCCGGGCAGCGGCGGCGGCCAGGTCGGCGGTGCGCTCGATGTCGTCCCGGGTGTGGGCCAGGCTGGGGAACAGCGCCTCGTAGGCCCCCGGGGCCAGGGCCACGCCCCGGTCGAGCAGGGCCCGGAAGAACCGGCGGTAGGTGCCCGACTCCGCCGCTGCCCGGGCCTGGTCGTAGTCGGTCACCGGGGTGGCACTGAAGTGCAGGCCGAGCAGGGGCCCCGCCCGGGGCACCTGCGCCGGCAGGCCGGCGTCGGCCAGCACCGCCGCCAGCATCGTCCGCAGCTCGGTGGCCCTGCCCTCGAGCATGGTGTAGGCGGCGTCGTCGAGCTCGGCCAGCACCGCCAGGCCGGCGGCGGTGGCCAGCGGGTTCCCCGACAGGGTCCCCGCCTGGTACACGGGGCCGAGCGGGGCCAGCTGCTCCATCACGTCCCGCCGGCCGCCGAAAGCCCCGAGGGGCAGGCCGCCACCGATGACCTTGCCGAAGCACCAGAGGTCGGGGCGCACGCCCAAGCGCTCGCTGGCTCCGCCCGCAGCCAGGCGGAACCCGGTGATGACCTCGTCGAAGCACAGCAGGGCGCCGGCCCGGTCGCACGCCTGGCGCAGCCCCTCGAGGAACCCCGGCGCCGGGGGCACCAGCCCCATGTTGGCGGCGACCGGCTCCACCATCACCACGGCCACGTCGTCGCCGATCTCAGGCACCCGGTTGTAGGGCGCCACCACGGTGTCGGCCACCGCCCCCGGCGTCACCCCGGCCGAGCCGGACAGCCCCTGGTCGGCCACCCCGCTCCCGCCGGCGGCGAGGAGGGCGTCGCTGTGGCCGTGGTAGCAGCCGGCGAACTTGACCACGGTGGGCCGCCCGGTGGCGCCACGCGCCACCCGCACCGCGGACATGGCCGCCTCGGTGCCGCTGGAGGTGAGCCGCACCATCTCCAGGCCGCCCACCCGCCGGCACAGCTCCTCGGCCAGGAGCACCTCCCGCTCGGTGGGGGCGCCGAAGGTGGTCCCCTCCCCCGCCGCCCGGCGCACCGCCTCCACCACCCGGGGATGGGCGTGGCCGAGGATGGAGGCTCCGTAGCTCTGCACGTAGTCCACGTAGCGGCGGCCCTCGACGTCCCACACGTAGGCACCCTCGGCCCGGGCCACGAAGTAGGGGGTGCCGCCCACGGAGCGGAAGGCCCTGACCGGCGAGTTCACCCCGCCGGGGATGACGCGCTGGGCCCGCTCGAACAGCGACCGGTTGGTGGGAGCGCTCACAGCAGCTCGGCCACCTCGGCGGCGAAGTAGGTGAGGATCATGTCCGCCCCCGCCCGCTTCACCGCGCTGAGTTGCTCCAGGGCGGTGGCGGGGCCGTCGATCCAGCCCCGCTCGGCCGCCGCCTTGACCATGGCGTACTCACCGGAGACGTGGTAGGCGGCCACCGGCACGTCGACTGCGGCCCGCACGGCGGCGATGACGTCGAGGGAGGCCAGCGCCGGCTTGACCATCACCGCGTCCGCTCCCTCCTCCACGTCGAGGGCCACCTCGGCCAGCGCCTCACGGGCGTTGCGGGGATCCTGCTGGTAGCCCCGGCGGTCGCCGCCACCGGCGATGGAGACGTCGACGGCGTCGCGGAAGGGCCCGTACAGCGAGGAGGCGTACTTGGCCGCGTAGGCCAGGATGGCCACCGCCGGGTGCCCGTGGCCGTCGAGGGCGGCGCGGATGGCGCCGACCTGGCCGTCCATCATCCCGCTGGGCGCCACCACGTCGGCCCCGGCCGCGGCCTGGGCCAGAGCCACCCGGGCATAGCGCTCGAGGGTGGGGTCGTTGTCGACCTCCCCGTCGGGACCGAGCACGCCGCAGTGGCCGTGGTCGGTGTACTCGTCGAGACACAGGTCGGCCATGAGCACCACCTCGTCGCCCACCTCGTCGCGCAGCTCCCGCAGCGCCACCTGGACGATCCCGTCGGGGTCCCACGCCCCGCTGCCCTCGGCGTCCTTGGCCGAGGGGACCCCGAAGAGCACGACGGCGGGCACACCGGCACGGGCCAGCGCCGCAGTCTCCTTGCGCAGCGAGTCGAGGGTGTGCTGCACGACCCCGGGGAGGGAGGCGATGGGCCGGGGCTCGTCGATGTCCTCGCGGACGAACAGCGGGGCAACCAGGTCGTCGACCGACAGCCGGGTCTCGGCGACCAGCCGGCGCAGCGCCGGCGTGCGCCGCAACCTGCGCAGCCGTCGGGCGGGAAAGCTCACCCGTCCAGGCTACGCCCGCTCCGTTCTGACCCCAGCAGCGGGACAGTTCGGGCGCGTTTCTGGGGTCAGAACGGCGGGGGCGACGCGGCGGGGCGGTGGCGGTGGCGGTGGCTCACCCGAGGGCGGCGACGAGGGCGTCGATGAGCCCGTCGAGGGTGTGGACGGCGGCCTCGGCGTCGACGGTGATGCCGTGCCGGCGGGCGGTGGCGGCGGTCACCGGCCCGATGCAGACCACCACCGGAGGAAGGGCCCGGCGGCCGGCCACCTCCAGGAAGCCGGTCACCGTCGACGCCGAGGTGAAGGTGACGGCATCGGCCGTGCCCGCCGCCTCGATCACCGCCGGCGCCGCCGTCGCCGGACGGGTGCGGTAGGCCTCCACCACGTCGACGTGCCACCCGGCGGCTCGCAGGCCCTCGGGCAGGACCTCACGCGCCACCGCGGCCCGGGGCAGCAGCACCCGCCCCCCGCCGGGCGGGGGCGACGGGAAGGTGGCGAGCAGCGACTCGGCCACGAAGCGCTCGGGGACCAGGTCGGCGACGAGCCGGTGCTCGGCCAGGGCGGCGGCGGTGCCCGGGCCGATGGCCGCCACCCGGGCGGTGCCGAAGGACCGGGCGTCGCGCAGCAGCGGCAGGAACCGGGTCACGGCGTTGGCCGAGGTGAACACGACCCAGTCGTACGACGCCACCGAGCCGGCGGCGGCCCGCAATGCCGCCCCGCCGTCGGCAGGATCGGCCACCTCCACCACCGGCAGCTCCACCGTGGCCGCGCCCAGGCGCTGCAGCCGGGCGGACAGGGCACCCCGAGAGGACGCCGGCCGGGTCACCACCACGGTCCGGCCGAACAGCGGGCGTCGCTCGTACCAGGCCAGGTCGAGCTCGGCCACCTCTCCGATCACGATCACCGCCGGCGGGTCGATCTCGGCGGAGGCCAGCCCCTGGAGCGTGGTGCGCACCGTCCGCTGGTCGGGGCGCGTGCCCCACTGGACCGATGCCACCGGTGTCTCGGGGGCGAGACCGCCGGCGAGCAGCCGCCGGGCGACGGCCGCCCTGGTGGCCACGCCCATCACCACCACGATGGTGCCGCCCACTCCGGCCAGCGCCTCCCAGTCGGTCTCGCTGGCCGCCCCTGGCTCCTGGTGACCGGTGACGACGGTGAAGGAGGTGGCCCGGCCCCGGGCGGTGAGGGGCACGCCGGCGTAGGCGGGCACGGCCGCGGCCGAGGTCACCCCGGGGACGACCTCGAAGGGCACGCCGGCGGCCCCGAGCGCCTCGGCCTCCTCGGCCCCGCGGGCGAAGACGAAGGGGTCCCCGCCCTTGAGCCGCACCACCTCCAGCCCGGCTCGCCCCTTGTCGACCAGCAGGGCGTTGATGTCGGACTGGGGGAAGCTGGGGCCGCGGGGCGTCTTGCCCACGCTGATGCGCTCGGCGCCGGCGGGCGCCAGCTCCAGCAGCGACGCCACCGACAGGCGGTCGTAGACCACGACGTCGGCGGCGGCCAGCACCTCGGCGCCCCGCACGGTGAGCAGGCCCGGGTCCCCGGGGCCGGCGCCCACCAGGTAGACGGTCACGGCTCAGTCGGAGATGGCGTCGACGGCTTCGGCCAGCAGCGAACGGCCGCCGCCGGCGTCGAGGAGCCTCCGGCCGAGCGACCGGCCGACTCCGGTCGGGTCGGTCCCCGGAGGCACCTGCAGCTCGTCGCGCAGCACCATGCGGCCGTCGAGGGTCGCCAGCACCGCCCGCAGGTGCAGCCCTCCGTCGGGCGCCTCGGTGGCGAAGGCGCCGGCCGGTAGCTCGCAGCCGCCCCCCAGCGTGGCCAGGTACCCCCGCTCGGCCTCCACCGCCCGCCGGGACGGCCGGTGGTCGAGGACGGCGACGAGGGCCACGGTGGCGGGATCGTCCTCCCGGCACTCGACGGCGAGCGCCCCCTGGCCGACCTGGGGCACCATCACCGCCGGCTCCAGCACCTCGGCGGCCTCCGACTGGCGACCCAGGCGCTCGAGAGCGACCGCGGCCACGACCACGGCCGAGAACTCGCGAGCACGGCCCACGCGCGTCTCGATGTTGCCCCGGAGGCCGGCGAAGGTGAGGTCGGGACGGAGGTCGACCAGCTGGGCCCGGCGCCGGTTGGCGCCGGTGGCCACCGTGCCCCCGACGGGAATGGCCGAGAGCGAACACCCGACCAGCGCGTCGCGGGGATCGCCGCGCTCCGGCACGGCGGCAAGGGTCAGCCCCGGCGTGGCGAGGGACGGCGACGAGGGCAGGTCCTTGGCCGAGTGGACGGCGAGGTCGGCCCGCCCGTCGACCACCGCCGCCTGCACCTCCTTGACGAACACGCCCTGGCCACCCAGCTCCCAGATGGCGCGCTGGGTCGAGCGGTCGCCCAGGGTCTCCACCACCACCAGGTCGACCTCCAGGCCGGGATGGGCCCGTCGCAGCCGTTCGGCCACGTGCTCGGCCTGCCAGCGGGCCAGCGAGCTGCCGCGGGTGGCGATGCGCAGCCGCTCCCCCGAGGGTCGTTCGGGCGTCACTTCCCCACCGTATCCGGGGCCCCGCCGGTGCCCGAGCGCCCGGCCGGGCCCTCCCGGCGGGCGACGCCGGCGCTCAGAGGTCGAACAGCTCGCGCAGCGCCTCGGAGAGCCGCTCGCCCCTCGGTGAGCCGGCTGCCTCCTTCAGGCGGACGCTGGGCTCGTGGAGCAGCTTGGCCATGACGGTGCGGGTGACGTCGTCGACCGCAGCCCGCTGGGCGGGGTCGAGACGCCGGCCGAGGCGGCGGAGCTCCCGGGTGCGCACCTCCTCGGCCCGCTCCCGCAGGGCGGTGACCAGCGGAGCGACCTGACGGGCGGTCACCGCCTCCCGATAGCGGCTCACCTCGTCGTCGATGAGGTCGCGGACCCGGGCGACCTCCCGGCGGCGCTCGGGCACGCCCCGCTCGGCGAAGGCCCGCAGGTCGTCCATGTCGAGCAGGGTCACCCCCGGCAGGTCGGCGGCACCGGGGTCGACGTCGCGCGGGACGGCCACGTCGACGATCAGCAGCGGCCGGCCGCCGCGGGCGCGCACGACCGGCTCGAGGTCACCGTGGTCGACCAGCACGGACGAGGCGCCAGTGGAGGTGAGCAGGACATCGACCTCGGCCAGGGCGTCGGGGAGGGCCGACAGGCGCAGTGCCCGCCCGCCGACCCGCGCCGCCACCGCCTCGGCCCGGTCGGGCGTGCGGTTGGCCACCAGGACCTCGCCCACCCCGGCCGCGGCCAGCGACGCCACCATCCGCTCGCCCGTCTCTCCTGCTCCGAGCACCAGCACGCGGCGGTCCTCGAGGCTGCCCAGGCGCTGGGCGGCGAGCGCCACCGCCGCCTGCGACAGCGACGTGAGGCGGCGGGAGAGGCCCGTCTCGGTCCGCACCCGCTTGCCCACCTCGAGGGCGTGACGGAAGAGCATGTTGAGGACCGGGCCGGTGGCTCCCTCGGCGGCTCCCATCTCCCACGCCCCCTTGACCTGGCCGAGGATCTCGCTCTCCCCGAGCACGGCGGAGTCGAGACCGGCGGCCACGGTGAACAGGTGGGCCACGGCGGCGGCGTCGTGAAAGGTGTAGAGGTGGTCGGCGAAGTCCTCCGGGGGCAGCGAGCCCAGCTCGCCGAAGAAGTCGCGCACCTCGCCCACCGCCCCGTGGAACCGCTCGACCTGGGCGTAGACCTCGGTGCGGTTGCACGTGGAGAGCACCACCGCCTCGGAGAGGTTGTCCCGCCCGGTCAGGTCGTGCAGCGCCTTGGGCATGCGCTCGCGCGACACCGTCATCCGCTCCAGCACCTGGAGCGGAACGCTGTGGTGGTTCAGCCCGACGACGATCACAGACACGTGGAGAGGCGCTCCCTTGCCTCGGCAATTCTGCCTGCCCGAATCAGCTCCAGCATCCCCGAATCGAGAAGTTTCTGCCAACTTCCGGCATCGGCGCCGGCGCCGTCGGCCCGCTGCGCCTGGCGCCGCTCGGAGACCAGCTCCAGCAGGGTGAGGTGCTCGGGCCCGAGCTCGTCCTCGACGCGGCGGCGCAGCCATGTGGCCAGGGCCGGGCTGCGCCCACCGGTGGTCACGGCGACGGTGACGGGACCGCGGCGGGTCACGGCGGGAACAGTGAACGAGCCGGCGGCGGCGTCGTCGACCCGGTTCACCCACACGCCGGCGGCATCGGCGTCGTCGCTCACCGCCTGATTGACGGCGGGGTCGTCGGTGGCGGCCACGACCAGCCAGTGGCCGGCCACCTCTCCCCGCCGGTAGGGCCGCTGCTCGACGGTCACCTCCGCCAGCTCCCGGACCCGCTCGAGCACCCGGGGCGCCACCACCCGGACCCGGGCGCCGGCGGCGATCAGCCCCTCGACCCGACGCAGGGCCACGGCGCCGCCCCCCACCACCAGGCACCGGCGGCCGGCGACGGTGAGGAACACGGGGTACTGCTCGCCGGTGACCGGCATCACGTCACTCGGAGGCCTCGGCAGGGATGGTGGGGACGCCGGAGGAGCCGGGTGCGGCGCCGTTGCCGTCGCCGCGGGCCGACGCCTCGACCGCGGCGGCCAGGCCGGCGGTGCGCCGCCGCTGGTAGAAGCTCAGGATCTGCAGCTCGACGGCCAGGTCGACCTTGCGCAACGAGACGTCGGGCGGCACCGTCACCACCGCCGGAGCGAAGTTGAGGATCGACCGCACCCCCGCGGCCACCAGCTCGTCGGCGACCTCCTGGGCCACCGCTGCCGGCGTGGCGATCAGACCGATGGTGGTGCCGAGGCGGGCCACCACGGCGGGCAGGTCGTCGATGCTCTCGATCACCAGGTCCCCCACCCGTTCCCCCACCTTGGCGGGATCGGCGTCGACCAGGGCACCCACCGGAAAGCCGCGGTCGGCGAAGCCCCGGTAGTTGGCCAGGGCCTGGCCGAGGTTTCCGACCCCGACGATGACGACCGGCCAGTCCTGGGTCAGACCCAGCTCCCGGCTCATCTGGAACAGCAGGTACTCGACGTCGTAGCCGACCCCACGGGTGCCGTACGACCCCAGGTAGGAGAGGTCCTTGCGCACCTTGGCGGCGTTGACGCCGGCCAGCTCGGCCAACCGCTCGGACGAGATGGTGGCCGCCGGGCCGTCGGCCAGCTCGAGCAGGCTGCGCAGGTACACCGGCAGGCGGGCCACGGTCGCCTCGGGGATGCGACGGCGAGGGGGGCGGTCGGTCACCCGTCGATCCTACCGATGCCCGGGAAGCGTTCACAAAGTCACGAGCACGCCCGTGCCCCCCTCGGCGGCAAGGTACCGAGCGGCCGGACGGGTAGCGTCGGAGCCGGCATGGACACGCCGATCCGGGTCATGGTCGTCGACGACACCGATCACGTGCGGCGCATGCTGCGCAACATGCTCGAGCTCGACGGCTTCGCCGTGGGAGGCGAGGCCTCGGGGGGTGCCGAAGCGGTGGCGCTGCTCGACGAGGTGGACACCGACGTGGTCGTCATCGACTACAAGATGCCGGACCTCGACGGCCTGGAGACCGCCGCCCGCATCCGCGAGCGCCACCCCGACCTGGTGATGATCCTCTACACCGCGTTCGTCGACGCCGAGCTCGAACGGCGGGCGGCCGAGGTCGGGGTGGCGCTGGTGCTGGGCAAGATCGAGGGGCTGGAGTCGCTGGAGCGGGAGATCACCCGCCTCTGCCGCACCCTGTTCTAGAACCTGCGTCGCCTCCTACGTGAGCACGACGAACTGCACCACGGCGGCCAGCACGATCAGCAGCAGCAGCAGGGCCAGGGCGAGGGTGGTGGCGGGCCTCACGGTCGTCCCGGGGGCCGGGAGCGGAGCGAGACCGGGGAGCTGTGACCCCGGTGCCCGCCAGGAGGCGCCGAGGTGCCGTCGCCGCCCTCCGCCGGCGCCAGGATCACGGCGTCGCCCGGCCCCAACTCCAGCTCGGCGGCGGCCGAGCGACGGTCGGCGGCGATGGAGACGAGGCCGTAGGAGTCGACCACCAGACCCAGCGCCCCGGGCGCGATGGCGCCGTAGGCGTCGGCCCGGGAGGCACTCCGCACGCCGGTCGCCAGCTCCAGGGCCAGTGGTTCGCCGAACGGCTCGATCTCGTCCGGACCCACGTTGAGCTGGACGTTGCCGTAGCGGTCGACCCACAGCACCTCGGCCACCAGCTTGCCCGCCTCCATCCGGCTCACCGGCAGCACGCCGGGCAACAACTGGCCCGGATCGACCGGCTCACCCAGATCGGCCAGGGCGGCGCCGTTGCACAGGTGGGCGGCGACAGGGGCGAACACGTCGCGGCCGGCGAAGGTGGGCCCCGGAGCGGGGAGGTGGAACGCCGGGTCGGTCAGCTCCACGGCGGCGCGGGCTCCGCCCACCATGGCCACCGCCGACGCCAGCACGCCGTTGTCCGGCCCCACGAAGACCGCCTCCCGGTCGCCCACCTCCACGGCCACCGCCCGCCGGTCGGTGCCCACCCCGGGGTCGACCACGGCCAGCACCACCCCGGGAGCGAGGTACTGCGCCGCCCGGGCCAGGGCCAGCCCGCCGGCACGGATGTCGTGGGGCGGCACGCCGTGGGTGACGTCGACGACCGTCACGTGGGAGGCGATGCCCCGGATGACCGACGTCACCACGCCCACGAACTCGTCCTGGAGCCCGTAGTCGGACAGGAAGGAGACGGTGTCGAAGCGGCTGGCCATCGGCGGGTGACGGTACCCGCCTCAACCGGCCTCGGTGTACCCCCGGGCCAGGTAGCGGTCGACCTCGTCCTCCGACAACCGGTACGAC
>JAHWJR010000005.1:0-1499 GCA_019348335.1 Actinomycetota bacterium | reverse complement strand
GGTGTACCCCCGGGCCAGGTAGCGGTCGACCTCGTCCTCCGACAACCGGTACGACTTGCCCACGCGGACCGCACGAAGGTCACCGGACTTGATCAGCCGGTAGACGGTCATGGTCGACACGCGCAGGATGGCGGCGACCTCGGCGACCGTCAGGTACTGGGCGCGACCCGGTGGCTGGGCCATGGACATCACCCCTTCTCCGTTGGGGGCACTGTATGCCACCGTTGCCGGTGGGGGAAGTGGGAACCATGGGCGCCGCCGGCGCCGTTCCGGCACGGCAGCCGCGCTTCACGCACCCCGGCCCAGCTCCCGGGAACGCTCGGTGGCGGCGGCCACGGCCTCGACCAGGACGCTGCGGAGGCGGCCCGCCTCCAGGACCCGCAGGCCGGCGGCCGTGGTGCCGCCGGGCGAGGTGACCCCCGCTCGCAGGTGCTGGGGGTCGTCGCCCGTCTCGGTCAGGAGGCGAGCGGCGCCGAGGAGCGTCTGCAGGGCGAGGCGGCGGCTCACGTCGTGGGGCAGCCCCACCACCACGCCGGCGTCGATGAGGGCCTCGGCGATCAAGAAGACGTAGGCGGGCCCCGATCCGGAGAGGCCGGTGACGGCGTCGAGGAGGGCCTCGGGGACGCGCACCACGTCGCCGACGGCGCCCAGCACCTGCTCGGCCCAGACCAGATCGTCCTCGCCGGCACGGGTGCCGGCGGCAATGGCGGCAGCCCCGGCACCGACCAGGGCGGGGGTGTTGGGCATGGCCCGCACCACGGGGAGCGGGCCCAGGGCGGCCTCCAGGGTGGCGAGGGGGACGCCGGCGGCGATGGAGAGGACGCGGTCGGCCCCGGCGGCGGCGATCTCCCCGCAGGCGGCGCCGACATCGCCGGGCTTGACCGCCACCACCACGCCCTCGGCACGGGGCGGCGCCTCGACCACGGTGACACCGGGGAAGCGGGCCTCCAGCTCGTCCCGGCGTCCGGCTCGCGCCTCGACGATGCTCACCTCAGCGGGCTCGGCCCAGCGCCGAGCCAGCAGCCCTCCGACCAGGGCCTCGCCCATCCGCCCGCCGCCCACCACCGCCAACCGTGTGGCCATGGGCGGCACGCTACCGCCGACGCCCTCCGCGGGGCCGGCCCACGGGCGGCGGCTCCCTACGGCAGGCAGCCTCTCGGGTCTCGGGGCGATCCGCCGTAGCGGGTCTCGAAGTGCAGGTGCGGCCCGGTGGAGCGGCCGGTGCTGCCCACCGCCCCGATGGTGTCGCCCTGGGCGACGTCTTGGCCCTGGGAGGCGCTGATCTGGCTCTGGTGGGCGTAGAGCGTGGTCAGCCCGCCGCCGTGGGAGATGATGACCACGTTGCCGTAGCCGCTCTGCTGGCCGGCGAAGATCACGGTGCCGGCCTTGGCCGCCCAAATGGGCGTGCCCGTCGGCGCGGCGACGTCGATCCCGGCGTGCAGCCGGCCCCAACGGTTCCCGAAGCCGGAGGTGACGGTGCCACGGGCGGGCCAGATGCA
>JAHWJR010000233.1 GCA_019348335.1 Actinomycetota bacterium | reverse complement strand
CCGGTGGGGGGCAGCCCGTACTCCAGCGCCCGCAGGTAGTCGGTGTCGACCACCATGGCCTCGTCGTCGCCGCCGGCCCGGGAGGCGGCCTGCTCCTCGAAGCGCCGGCGCTGCTCGTCCGGGTCGATCAGCTCGCTGAAGGCGTTGCCCAGCTCCCGGCCGGCGACGATGGGCTCGAAGCGCTCGACCATGCCCGGCAGCGAGCGGTGGTCCCGGGCCAGGGGCGAGACCTCCTTGGGGTAGTCGCACACGAACACCGGGCCCCACAGCTGCGACTCGGTCGTCTTCTCGTAGAGCTCGAGCACCAGCTTTCCCGGCCCCCACTCGGGCTCGACGGGCACGCCGTGGCCGCCACAGAGCCGGCGCAGCTGGTCGAGCGGGGTGTCGAGGTCGACCCGCACGCCAGCGTGCTCCTCGACCAGCTCCAACAGCGTCGCCCGGCGCCACGGCGGCGTGAGATCGAGCGCCCGCCCGTCGTAGGTGAGCTCGGTGGTGCCGCAGATCTCCACGGCCAGGTGGGCCACCAGCTCCTCGGTCAGGCGCATCATGTCGGTGTAGTCGGCGTAGGCCTGGTAGAGCTCGAGCATGGTGAACTCGGGGTTGTGCCGGGTCGACAGGCCCTCGTTGCGGAACACCCGGGCGATCTCGAACACCCGCTCCAGGCCGCCCACGACCAGCCGCTTGAGGTACAGCTCGGGGGCCACCCGCAGGTAGAGCTGGAGGTCGAGGGCGTGGTGGTGGGTGGTGAAGGGCCGGGCCAGGGCGCCACCGGGGATGGGGTGGAACACCGGGGTCTCCACCTCGACGAAGTCCCGGTCCTCCAGCCACCGCCGGGTCAGGCGCAGCACCCGGCTGCGGGCCAGGGCCACCGCTCGGGCGTCGTCGGACACCCACAGGTCGAGCTCGCGCTGGCGGTAGCGCAGGTCGACGTCGGCGATGCCGTGCCACTTGTCGGGGAAGGACCGCCGGGTCGTGGCCAGGGCGACCCAGTCGTCGACCCGGACGCTGAGCTCGCCCCTCCTGGTGGTCATGACCTCGCCGGTCACGCCGACCCAGTCGCCGATCGAGCACCGGCCCAGCTCCTCGAAGCGGGGGGTGGTCGCCGCCGGGGCGAAGAGCTGGATGCGCCCGCTGCCGTCCTGGAGGGTGGCGAAGGCCAGCTTGCCCTGCACCCGCCGGAGCATGACCCGCCCGGCCACGCTCGCCCGCACCCCCGTCTCGGTCCCGGGGTCGAGGTCGCCGAACTCCTCGTGCAGCGCCGCCGCGGTCCGGGTGGGCTCGAAGCGGTAGGGAGGGTGGTCGGGGTCCATGGCTGGAGGCGCCCAGCGCGGAAGCGGGGCACGGCATTGTAGGACACGGCGCCGGCCCCCCGGCCGGACCGGGTGCTCCCCGGGGTCAGCCCTCCCGCCGGCTCCGGTCGAAGACCACCCGCAGCCCGTGCAGGGTGAGCTCGGGTTGCAGGTGCTCGATGCGCTGGCTGAACGGCGCCACCACCCGGGCCAGCCCGCCGGTGGCCACCACCGTGGACGGCCCCAGCTCGGCCTCCATGCGGGCCACCAGGCCGTCGACCAGCGCGGCGGTGCCGTACAGCGAGCCCGACTGGATGGCCTGCTCGGTGCTGCGCCCGATGACGTGGCGGGGCTCCACCAGCTCGACCCGCCGCAACAGGGCGGCCCGCTCGTAGAGGGCGTCGAGGGCCACCTCGATCCCGGGGACGATGACCCCGCCCAGGTACTCCCCCCGGGCGGAGATGGCGTCGAGGGTCGTGGCCGTCCCGAAGTCGACCACCACGATCGGGGGCTCGAATCGCTCGAGCGCGCCCACCGCGTTGGCGATGCGGTCGGCGCCCACCTCCCGGGGGTTCTCGTAGAGCACCGGCACCCCGGTGCGCGTCCCCGGCTCGATGACCACGGGCGGGAAGCCCAGGTAGCGGTCGGCCATCCGGCGCAGGGCGGCGGTGACCCGGGGGACCCCCGAGCACACCGCCAGACCGGTGACGTCGGTGGCCAGGGTCAGGCCGTGGAGGGCCACCAGCTCCTTGACCAGCAGCCCCAGCTGGTCGGAGGTGCGCTCGGGATCGGACGACAGCCGCCAGTGGTCGACCAGCTCGGGGGAGCCTCCCGGCCCCTCGAACAGCCCCACCACGGTCTCGGTGTTGCCGGCGTCGACGGCGAGCAGCACTAGCGCCGGCCCTCCTCGCCGGCCACGGCCTCGAGGTCGAGTCCGAGGTCGAGCGCCGGCGCCGAGGCGGTCAGCGCCCCCACGGAGATGTGGTCGACGCCGGTGGCGGCGTAGTCGGCCACCGAGGCGAGGTCGATGCCGCCCGAGGCCTCGAACAGCGGCCGGGGAGCCGGGCCCCGCTCCTCCACGCAGCGGCGCACCTCGTCGGGGGTCATGTTGTCGAGCAGGACCAGGTCGGCGCCGGCGGCCACCGCCTGGCGCACCTGGTCGAGGCGGTCGGCCTCGACCTCGACGGTGCGGCCCGGCCAGCGCCGGCGGGCGGCGGCCACCGCCTCACCGATGCCCACGCCGGCCAGGTGGTTGTCCTTGAGCAGGACCCACTCGCTGAGGTTGCCGCGGTGGTTGGCGCCGCCGCCGGCCCGCACCGCCGCCTTCTCCAGGGCCCGCAGGCCCGGGGTGGTCTTGCGGGTGTCCCAGATCCGCGCCCGGCCCCCGGCGCCGGCGGCCTCGACGAAGCGCCGGGTGAGGGTGGCCACGCCCGAGAGGTGGCACAGGAAGTTCAGCGCCGTGCGCTCGGCGGTGAGCACCGACGCCAGCGGGCCTTCCACCCGGGCCACCACGTCGCCGGGGGCGACGGCACGGCCGTCGTCGAGCAGCCACGTCAGCTCGACGGTGGGGTCGACCAGGGCGAAGGCGGTGGCGGCGGCGCGGGTGCCGGCGACGACGCCCGGGGCGCGGGCGGCGATGGCGCCCCGGGCCCAGGCGCCCTCGGGCACCAGGGCGGAGGTGAGGTCGCCCAGGGGCTCGAGGTCCTCGGCCAGCGCCCGCTCGACGGCGGCCCGCACCGCGGTGGCCGGGGGGTGGAGGCTCACCGGTGCACCAACCGCAGGCGCAGGGACGGGTCGGCCCGGGGATGGTCGGCCCGCCAGTGGACGCCCCGGCTCTCGGTGCGGGCGGCGGCGGCGGCGAGCAGGGCGTCACCGACGGTGCGCAGGTTGTCGAGCTCGTGGGCCGGCACCGGGCGGGTGACGTCGCGGTC
>JAHWJR010000232.1 GCA_019348335.1 Actinomycetota bacterium | reverse complement strand
GGCGTTCGAGGCCCACGCCGGCGCCGTGCGCGGCGAGTCTCCGCCGGGGCTCACACCTCGGTGACCCGGTCGATCATGGCGAGGAACCGGTCGGCGTCGAGGCTGCCGCGGGTGGCGCCCACGCCGTCGAGCGCGTCGAGCCGGGCGAACTGCTCGACGTTCTCGTCGGCCACGGTGCCCCCGTACAGCACCTCGGGACGGCTGGAGCCCAGCCGGCGAAGCTCAGCCTTGAGGTGCTCCACCACGGGGCCCACGTGGTCGGCGCCCGCCGGCCGCTCGGCGCCGATGGCCCAGGTGGGCTCGTAGACCACGAGCACGTGCTGGCGGGTGAGGTCGACGCCGCGCAGCCCGTGCCGTAGCCGCTGCTCGGTCCGGGAGAGGGCGTCGTCGCCCTGCTCGTCCTCCCCGACGAAGAGGATGGGGACGAGGCCGGCGCCGGCGACCGCCGCCACCTTGTCGGCGACCTGGTCGTCGGTCTCCCCGGCGGCACGTCGCTCGCTGTGGCCGACCATCACGTAGTCGACCAGGCCCCGCAGCATGGGCGCGGCGACCTCGCCGGTGTAGGGGCCCTCGGGCTCCCAGTGACAGTTCTGCGCCCCCAGCCGGACCAGTTGTTCGTCGGCCTCCGCCCGCAGCGGGGCCAACGCCACGAAGGGGGGGCAGACGATCACCAGCGGAAGATCGTGCTCGGGCCGGCGCCGGCCACGGAGACCGTCCTGGATGGTGCGCAGCAGCGCCAACGCCTCGTCGACCGTCGGGTACATCTTCCAGTTGGCCAGGACGTACCGCATCGAACCGCCGCCGGCGTGCCGGTCGGCGCCGGTCAGGCCGGCGAGGCGACGGGCTCGGGCCGGACCCAGCGCCGTTCGGCGTCGGCGATGCGAGCGGCGTCGAACACCGCCTGCACCCGCAGGCCCTCCTCCAGCGAGGGCTCGGCCACGCCGCCCTCCCTGATGGCCGACCAGAAGCTCTTTGCCACCCGGGAGAAGGCGGCGGTGGAGCTGGCCTCGAACGGCCCCTCGCACTGGAGCTCCTCGCCGGCGCGTCCCCACCACAGCCGCCGGTCGGCGTCGAGACGCACCGTTCCCTCGTCGCCGTGGACCTCGATGACGTCGCCCCGGTCGTGGCGGGCGGTCGCCGCCATGCTGACGGTGCCCAGGCCTCCGCCCCGGAAGCGCAGGAGCACGACGTAGGTGTCCTCGGCGGTGACCGGGCGCAGCTCGTCGTCGTCCTCGCCTGCGGTGCGCAGCGGCACGCCGACCTCGGTGGCGGCGGCGACGGCCTCCACGTCGGGGAAGATCTCGAGCACCAGGTCGAGGTCGTGGACCCCGTAGCCCTGCAGCCGGCCGCCGCCGAGCGTGGCGTCGTGGACCCAGGTGTGCGACCGGGTGTAGGGGTCGGCATGGTCGGAACGAATGAGCGAGACCGACACCATCCGGGGCCGCCCCACCACCTCGCGGGCACGCTCGATGAGGCGCCGGCGCACGTCCTTGAGGCGCAGCTCGTAGTCGACGGCGCCGACCACGCCGGCGGCGCGGATGGCGTCCACGATCCGCCGGGCCTCGGCCAGGTCGTTGGCCAGGGGCTTCTCGCACATCACGTGCAGCCCCCGCTCGGCGGCGGCCATGGCGAACTCGGCGTGGGTGGTCACCGGCGTGGCCACGTGCACCGCTTCG
This sequence comes from Actinomycetota bacterium, assembly GCA_019348335.1. GTDB lineage: Bacteria > Actinomycetota > Acidimicrobiia > Acidimicrobiales > CADCSY01 > JAHWJR01. Next base: position 1,551 of record JAHWJR010000232.1, on the reverse strand, counting down.
AGCCCGGGGACCGACAGCAGCTCGTCGAGGTCGGACGTGCCGAGCGGCACGCCGATGTCGTCGGCCAGCTCCCGGGCCCGTTCCGGCCGGCGGGACCACACCGCCACCGGCTCGAACTCGTCGAGCTCCTGGTAGACGGGCAGGGCCACCTTGCGGCCGAAGCCGCTGCCGGCGACGGCGATCTTCACGGGCTGGTCCATGTCGCCCCCCTCTCTGGTGGAACGGTTTCTACTGGCTGGCCAGGGCGTGCAGGAAGGCCTTCATCCACGGGCCCATGTCGGCCGGCGTGCGGGCCGAGATGAGGTTGCCGTCGACCACGCACTCCTCGTCGACCCAGTGGGCGCCGGCGTTGACCATGTCGTCACGGATGGCGTCGACGCTGGTGGCCTGCCGTCCCTTGACGATCCCGGCGGAGATGGCCACCCATCCCGCGTGGCAGATGAAGGCGATGGGCTTGCTGTCGGCGTTGAACGCCTCCACCAGCGACAGCACCGCCGGCGACCGCCGCAGCTTGTCGGGGGCGTAGCCCCCGGGCACCACCAAGGCGTCGAAGTCGGCGGCGTCGACGTCGTCGACCGTGGCGTCCACCGGGACGGGGCCGTGGCCCTTCTTGCCGGTGACCGGGTCGGGTGTCAGGCCGGCGAGGGTCACCTCGACGCCTTCCTCCCGCAGCCGGTAGACGGGGTACAGCAGCTCGAGGTCCTCGAACAGGTCGGCGGCCAGTACGAGCACTCGTCGTCCGTTCAGCATGGCAACGGCCTACCCGCCATCCCGGGTGCGTTCACCCTCCCGGGCTGATGCCCCTGCGGCGGCGGCGGCGATGGGCCACCATGCGGTCGTGGCCACGAGCGGGCCGAGGAACGTGTGGAACCAAGCACCACTCCCGGCACTCAAGAGGGGTGTGAACTCGCTCGCCCTTTCTCCTGGGGAGCAGGACCGGCAGCCGTTGGCGGCGGACGGCGGCGTCGAGGTGCTGTTCCGTTCGTCGTACGTGCCCATGGTGCGCCTGGCCACGTTCCTGATTGGACGCAGCGAGGTCGCCGAGGAACTGGTCCAGGACGCGTTCGTGCGGGTGGCGCCCAAGCTCTCCTACGTGGAGGCGCCGGCGGCCTACCTGCGCGTCGCGGTGGTCAACGCCTGCCGGTCGTGGCAGCGCAAGCAGGGCCGCGAGCGCAGCGCCCTGTCGGTGCTGGCCGGCGACCGGGAGCAGATGGTGAGCGACCGTCCCTGCGAGCTGACCGACGCCCTGGCCCGGCTCCGCGAGCGCCAACGGGCGGCCATCGTCCTGCGCTACTGGGAGGACCTGCCCGAGGCCGAGATCGCCGAACTGCTCGGCTGCCGCCCGGGCACGGTGAAGTCGCTGCTCAGTCGGGGGCTGGCCGCACTGCGCCACGAGTTTGGAGATGACGATGCCTGAGCTGGAGAACGACCTGCGCGCCCGACTGCGCCAGGACGCCGAGCGGGTCCGCCCCGACGTGGACGCCGCCTGGTCGGACGTCAGCCGGCGCCTGGCTGCTGCGCCCCCTGCAGGGAGCCGGGCGCCGGCATGGC
>JAHWJR010000050.1:6674-10818 GCA_019348335.1 Actinomycetota bacterium | reverse complement strand
CGAACCCCAGGCGGCGGTACAGCCGGTTGGCCGCCTCGCGCGACGGCCGGGAGGTCAGGTCGACACTGCGGGCGCCGCGCTCGGCGGCCAGGGCCAGGGCCGCCCGGCTGAGGGCCTGGCCCACGCCGGCGCCACGCGCCGCCTCGTCGACGACCACGTCCTCGATCCAGGCTCGCAACCCGGTGGGGATGCGGAACACCACCAGGGTGAGCGACCCGACGATCGCCGACCGGTCGTCACGAGCCACCAGCAGGACGGTGGCCGGCGAGGCGACGATCTCGGCCAGCTCGGCGTGCGACAGCGGCGGCGCGGAGCGGGAGAGCTGGGGGACGAGCCGGGCCATGGCGGCGAGCACCTCGGGCGTCGCCTCGGTGACCTCCTCGACGACCGGCGGCACCGTCAGTCGGGGTCGAGCTCGGGGACGGGCTGGGGCGGCGGCGGGCCGACGTAGCGGGCGCTGGGCCGGATGATGCGGTTGTCCGCGGCCTGCTCGAGGATGTTGGCGCACCAGCCGATGACCCGGCTGGCGGCGAACGTGGGGGTGAACATGGCCGGGGGAATGCCGCAGCGCTCCATGACCACGCCGGCGTAGAACTCGACGTTGGTGTGCAGCTCCCGCCCCGGCTTGAGCTCCTCGAGCACCTTGACGATGGTGCGCTCGACGGTGGCGGCGAACTGCGCCCGGTCGCCGCCGAGCCGCTCGGCGATCTCCCGCAGCAGCAGCGACCGGGGGTCGTCGGTCTTGTAGATGCGGTGGCCGAATCCCATGATGCGCCCGCCGCCCTCGACCTCCCTGCGGATCCACGCCTCGGCGTTCTCCGGCTCGCCGATGGCCTCCAGCATGTCGAGCGCCCGGCTGGGGGCACCACCGTGCAGGGGACCGGAGAGGGCGCCGATGGCCCCGGCCACGGCGGCGCCGAGATCGGCGCCGGTGGAGGTGATGACCCGGGCGGTGAAGGTCGACACGTTGAAGCCGTGGTCGACGGTGGAGATGAGGTACTGCTCGACGGCCCGGGCGTGCACGGGGTCGGGTCGCTCGCCGGTGAGCATCCACAGGTAGTTGGCGGCGTGCGCCAGCGCGGGGTCGGGCTCCACCGGCTCTTGTCCCTGGCGCAGCCGGAACAGGGCGGTGATGAGGGTGGGGACCAGGGCGCACAGCCGCACGGCGTCGCGCCGCAGCTCGTCGGCGGTCAGGTCGAGGCTGGGACGGAAGCCCAGCAGGGCGGTGCTGAGCGACACGGCCGAACGCAGGGCGTCGAGGGGAAGGAACGTCTCGCCGGCGCCGGCGATGGTGGGCAACAGCGGGCGCACGGCGTCGGGGAGGGTCCGCAGGGCGCGCACCTCCTCGCTGAAGGCGGCCCGCTGGGCGGCGGTGGGCAGCTCGCCCTCGAACAGCAGGTGCCACACGTCCTCGAGCGTGCGCTTCTCGGCCAGCTCCCGGGCCGAGTACTGCCGGTAGTGGTAGAAGCCCTCCTGGCCCCGGACGTCGCCGATCTCGGTGTCGGCCACGATCACGCCGGCCAGTCCCTTGGGTGCCTCGATCTCCCCGGGGTGGCGCATGGGCTGGACCTGGGCCACCTTCATGAGGTCCTGCATCGACACCACGCCCACCAGCCGGCCCTCGTCGACCACGGGGATGTGGCGATACCCCCGTTCGGCCAGGTTCTCGAAGGCCTGACCGGCCTCGGACTCGGGAGGCACGGCGTCGGGGTGCTCGGTCATCCAGTCGGAGACCGGGGTGGCGGTGGGGTCGGTCCCGGAGGCGGCGAAGCGCACCAGGTCGCGCTCGGTGAGGATGCCGAGCGGCACCTCGCCCTCGACCACCATGACGCAGCTCGCCCGCTCCTTGTCCATGCGCACGGCCACGTCGGCCATGGTGTCGGAGAGCAGGGCGGTGACCGGGGGGGCCATCAAGTCACCGACCGTGCGCCCCCTGGGTGCTGCCTGGTTCACCAACGGCTCCTCGGGTCGCGTCGGCCCGGAGTCTAGGAGAGAGTTCGACGGGGGCCGTCATGCCGATCGGACCAGCAGCAGGATCATGACGTAGTGGCAGACGCTCGCCACCACCACCAACGTGTGCCATATCTCGTGGTAGCCGAACACGGTCGGAAAGGGGTCAGGGCGATGGCGGGACAGCACCACCGCGCCCACGGTGTAGAGCAACCCGCCGGCGACGAGCAGCGCCAGTGCGACCGGTTCCAGCCGGCGAGCCAGCGCCGGGAGGATGAGTACCACCGACCACCCCATCACCAGGTACAGGGAGTTGCCGGTCAGGACGGCCTCGTGGCGGAACAGCTTCATTGCCACCCCGATGAGCGCCGCCGCCCACACCACCGAGAGCGTCACCGTGCGCAGGGCCCCGTCGAGCACCAGCAGGCACACCGGGGTGTACGTGCCGGCGATGAGCACGAAGATCACCGAGTGGTCGAGCCGGCGCATCCACTGCCGGGACTGCAGGCTGTGCGCCAGCCGGTGGTAGGCGGCGCTCGTGCCGAACAGGGCGGTGAGGCTGACGGCGTAGACGATCGCACCCACCCTGGCCGAGGGGCTGCGGGCGGCGGCCACCAGGGCCAGTCCCGCCGGGATGGAGACGAAGAACATGAACTGGTGGAGGCGGCCCCGCAGGCGGGGCCGCACCGCCGTCAGCACCTCCCGCAGGGCCTCGGAGGGCTCGTTCACGTGCAGTCAAGCTACCAACCGGCCCGGCAGAACGGCGGGGCACCGTTAGCCTCGACGCCATGGACCACGTCCGCTGGGCCAGCCGCCCACGGCCGGACAAGCCGGTGGTGATCGCCGCCTTCGAAGGGTGGAACGACGCCGGTGACGCCGCCACCACCGCGGCCCGCTGGCTGCGGGACCGGTGGGCGCCCGACCTCCTGGCCGAGATCGACGCCGAGGAGTTCTACGACTTCACCGCCACACGCCCCCGCGTCCAGCTCACCGATGACGGGAACCGTGAGATCGAGTGGCCCGCCAACACCTTCACCGTGGGCAGCGCCGGCAACATCGACACCGTCGTGCTCCTCGGCAACGAGCCCCAGCTGCGGTGGCGGACGTTCTGCCGCCAGATCGTCGAGGTGGCCGAGGCACTCGACGCCCGGCTGGTGCTGACCCTCGGGGCGCTCCTCGCCGAGGTGCCACACACCCGGCCCACCTCGGTGGTCGGCACCGCCGTCGACCAGGAGCTCATCGACCGCCTCGACCTCGCCCCGTCGACCTACGAGGGCCCGACGGGGATCGTGGGCGTGCTCCACGACGCCTGTGCACGGGCCGGGCTCGCCTCCGCCTCGCTGTGGGCCGCCGTCCCCGCCTACGTGCCCGGGGCGCCGTCGCCCAAGGCGGCGCTGGCGCTGGTGGAGCGCACCGCCGAGGTGCTGGGGGTCGCCGCCGTGGCGACCGACCTCGACATCGCCGCCGCCGCCTACGAGCGCCAGGTCAGTGAGGTCGTGGTCGACGACGACGAGATGACCGAGTACGTCCAAGGCCTCGAGGAGCGCTTCGACAGCGACGAGGGCGTCCCCTCAGCCTCCCTGGTGGAAGAGGTCGAGCGCTTCCTGCGCGACCACCCGGACGACTGACGCCGGCAGAGCGGCGCCGGCGCCGGGCTGCCGCCTACGCTGCGCGCCATGCGCCGCTCACAACCCGCCATCGTGTTCGCCATCGCTGTGCTGGTCGCCGGCTGCGGTGAGGACGCCACCGACCCCGCCGCCTCGTCGGAGCAGTCGCGGGAAGGCGCCGTCGAGGTCGCCATGGCCAACGCCGACGGTGACGAGGTGGGCACGGTCACCCTCGTCCCCGAGGAGGGCAAGGTCCGCGTCGAGGCCGAGCTCCAGGGCCTCGAGCCGGGCTTCCACGGCTTCCACGTGCACGACTCCGGCCGGTGCGAGCCCGAGGCACCCGAGGGTGCCTTCACCACCGCCAAAGGCCACCTCGCCGGCGGCGGCGACGTCCACGGCGAGCACGCCGGCGACATGCCCAGCCTCTACGTGACCAAGGACGGGACGGCGTCGCTCAACGTCCTGCTCGACGGTTTCACCACCGAGGAGCTGATGGCCGACGACGGCACCGCCATCATGGTCCACGGCGACCCCGACAACTTCGCCCACGTGCCCGACCGCTACACATCCTCGCAGGCCGAGGAGCC
>JAHWJR010000050.1:1648-6574 GCA_019348335.1 Actinomycetota bacterium | reverse complement strand
GGACGGGCCACGCCGAAGGCGTGGGCGGCCACGAGGTGGCGCAGGGCGCAGTCGACCCGGTCGGGGTCGCCGAGGGCGGCCAGCGCCTGGACGGGCTGCACGTAGGTCCCCCGGTAGTAGCTGTCCCGGTGGGTCTCCCAGTAGGTCATGGGCTCGCCCGCCCGGCCCTTCGCCGGCGCCGGCATCCCCTTGCCGGCCAGCTCGCCCAGGCTGCCCTCGAACCGGGCCTCGGCCCACGTGGCCAGGCCCTCGTCGATCCACGGGTCGCGGCCCTGGTTGTTGCCCACCAGCGAGTAGAACCACAGGTGCCCCACCTCGTGGGACGTGGTGCGCCCGATGGTGCCCGGCCCCTGCATGACGTGGCCCGGGTACTCGAGGCCACCCGACAGGCCCGGCGTCAGGGCCAGCGTGTGGGCCGGATAGGGATAGGCGCCGAAGCGGCGGGAGAAGTCTTCCATCGAGCGCACCACCCGGTCGAGGTAGGCGCCGGCATCGTCGTCGAGCCCCTCGTGCACGCCCACCGTCACCTTCACCGGCCAGGGGGCGTAGGCCACGCCCTCGACGGTGCGGAAGCGCCCCACCGACACGGCGACGTCCCGCACGGCGAGGGCCTTCCACCGCCCACCCTCGGGCACACCCGAGGCCAGCACCGAGAGCCCGTCGGGCACGGTCACCGAGTACGAGAAGTCGGCCACCGGGGCGGTGGACGCCTCGCCGAAGACCGAGGTGGGCGGCTCCAGAGCCCAGCCCACGCCCGGCTCCCACGCCAGGATGGGGAAGAACGAGCCCAGGCGCACGGCGCCGTCCTGGACGGCGAGACGGTCGTTGGACGGGCCGGGCAGGGTCAGCCGCCACGGCACGGTCGCCTCCACGGCGTCACCCGGCCGCAGCGGGGGGTCGAGGGGCACGACCAGGGTGGTGGGGTCGGGCTGCGAGGTGGCCACCGGCACGCTCGACCCGAGGAAGACGGGGCCGGCGTCGAGGTGGGCGCCGGCGGCGGCCGAGCGGGGCCCGTTGGGCCACAGCCGGAACACCAGGCGGTCGGTGGGCAGGTCGGGCGTGAACCGCACGGTGAGGCGCCCGTCGACCGCGTCCAGGCCGGGCAGCACCCGAACGTCCATGGCGTAGCGGGGGCGCGCCGGGTCGGGCTGGGCCTGGGCGGGCACGGCCGGGCAGTCGCCCGAGGGCGGAAGGGGGCCGGCCTGGGGCAGGCCGGCCGTGGTCGTCGTGGTGGACGGGGCCTCCGCCGGCGCCGGCGCCGACCCGGTGGTCCCGTCCGGGGACCCGTCCCGAGCCAGGTCGTCGCCGGTGCCGCCGGCGCACGCCGCCGCCACCACGGCCAGGACCACGAAGAGGGCGAGGCGGAGGCGGCGCACGGGGCGTCATCCTCGCAGGAGGTCCGGGCGACCGGGCCGCGGCCGTGGCGCGTCTACCGTCGGCCCCGTGGCGGAGCGAGTGGCAGCGTGCGTGTGGCGGAGCGGGCCGGAGCTGGTGGTGGAGCTCGACCAGCGCTTCGGTGAGCCGGTCGACGCCTATGTGAACGGCTCGCAGGTGTGGCTGCTCGACAACGGTCCGGGCGACGCCACGCTGGAGTGGCGGCTCCATCCCGTGGCCGGCTTCCGGCGGCCCCCGGGGCTGACGACCTACGACCTGGTCCCCACCGTGGCCCTGGCCCTGGCGCAGGGGAAGGAGCCCCCGGCGCCACCCGAGGAGCTGTGGGGTGGCCTGGAGGCGTTCAGCGCCTACGGCGACGAGCTGGAGCCGGCGCCGCTGGCAGCCGCCGCCGGCGCCGCCCTGGGTCTGGCCCCCGATGCCAGCGGGCTGGTCGACCACGCCGCCGTGGGCGACCGCTGGGAGGCCACCAGCGGGCAGTTCTGCATCGTCACCGCCCTGCTGGAGCAGCTCGCCGAGAGCCCCTGACCTGCCGGCTCAGGTGCGGGGCGCGTCGAACAGCACGTCGACCGGCTCCCCCCGGATGGCGGCGAAGGCGGTGGGGCCCCACCGGCCGGCGCCGGCCAGCGGCGACGGCAGGTCGTCCTCGGAGAACCACCCCACGTCGGCGCACTCCAGCGGGTGGGCGGCCAGCTCGCCGCCCAGCATCCGGCAGTGGAACACCAACGAGTACAGCGGCACCTGGGAGAACCCCAGCCGGAGCCCGTCGAGCACGGCGATGAGCCGCTCCGGCCGGCAGTCGATGCCGGTCTCCTCCCGCACCTCCTTGACCGCCACCTCGGAGGGTGAGTACCCGACGTCGGCCCAGCCCGTCGGGTAGAGCCACACCCCCGAATCGGCTCGCTGCACCAGCAGGATCTCGCCCCGCTCGTTGCCCACCACCGCTCCCACCGCCGCCTTGGGGGTGACGTAGCCGGCGACGCCGGAGCCGACCATGCGCATCCACTCCTCGACCACCACCTCCTGTGGCCGCTCCCCGTCGATGGCGGCGCGCATCTCCGCCGCCACCTTGAGCACCTCCTCGAACCGCTCGCGCTCGTAGAGGTTGTCGCTGAAGCCGAGCCCGGTGCGGGCGATGGCGGCCAGCGCCTCGCTCCAGCGGAGCAGGTCGGACCGAGCGGGACCGGGCTCCACGGCGTGAGGCTAACGCTGCGCCACCGGGAGGCGTCAGCGTTCGAGGTGGTGGAGGACCGCCCGCTCCAGCTCCCGCAGGTGCTCCCGCTCGGTCAGCTTTCCGCCGGCGGCGGTGCGGACGTAGAAGGTGTCGACCACCTCGCTGCCGAGGGTGGCCACCCGGGCCAGGCGGATGTCGAGGTCGAGCTCGGCCAACGCCGTGGTGATGCGGTACAGCACGCCCACCGCGTCCGGCGCCCGCACCTCGACCACGGTGGACGACGCCGAGGCGTGGTTGTCGACGTGGACCCTGGGCGCCGCCAGCAAGGAGGTGCCCGGCGCCTGCCGGCGGTAGGTCCGCGACCGGGCGGCCATCCGGGCGGCCAGGGCCAGGCGGCCCTCCACGGCCAGGCCCACCCGGGAGGCGACACGGTCCCAGTCGACGCCGTCGCCACTGGGCTCCACCTGGAACTGCGAGGCGGCCATGCCGTGCTCACCGGAGGCGGCGTCGGCGGCCAGCACGCCCAGTCCCTCCAGGGCGAGGGCGCCGGCCACCCGGGCGAACAGCCCGGGGCGGTCGGGGGCCACCACGGTGAGCACGTCGCCCTCGCCGGCCACCACGGTGTCCCCGGCCGCCATCAGGCGCCGGACGCCGGGCCCGGGGAAGCCGCCGCCGGTGACCTCGCCGGCGTCGCCGCCCCGCACCACGTGGGCCACCCGCTCGACGAGCTGGGCCACCAGGCCGGCCTTCCACTCTCCCCACGCCGAGGGACCGGTGGCCAGCGAGTCGGCCTCGGTCAGCGCCGCCAGGAGCTCCAGGGTGGTGAGCGAGCCCACCGCTTCGGCCACGCCCTCGATGACGGCGTCGTCGGAGAGGTCCCGCCGGGTGGCCACGTCGGGCAGCAGGAGGTGGTGGCGCACCAGGTCGCACAGGATGCCGGCGTCGGCCGGGCCGAACCCCATGCGGGGCGCCACCTCCGCCATCAGCTCGACGCCCACGTCGGTGTGGTCGCCGGGGAAGCCCTTGCCCAGGTCGTGGAGCCACGCCCCCACCAGGAGGAGGTCGGGCCGGGGCACCTCGGGGCACAGGCCGGCGGCCACGGCCGCCGCCTCGCACAGGTGACGGTCGACGGTGAAGCGGTGGTAGGCGTTGCGCTGGGGCTTGCTGCGCACCGACGCCCATTCGGGCAGCACCCGCTCGACCAGGTGGCGCTGGTCGAGGGCCTCGATCACGGGCACGGCGGCGGGCCCGGTGGCCAGCAGGTCGACGAGGGCGGCCCGGGCGCCGTCGGGCCAGGGGCCGGCGAGCACGGGCGCCGACGCCGCCAGCCGGTCGAGCGAGGAGCGGTCGAGAGGCACCTCGGCCCGGGCCGCGGCCGCCGCCGCCCGCAGGACCAGGGTGCCGTCGGCGGCAGGGTCGACGCTCGCCTCCAGGTGGACCTCGCCGTCCCGCAGCACCAGGTCGGGACCGAGGGGGCGGTCGCGGCGGAACACCCGGCCCGCCGGTCCCGCCAGCGACGACGAGAGCCGGTGCCACGCCTCGTCGGAGATCCACGTCACGGTGCGGGCGGCGCCGGCCAGCCGGTACATGAGGGCGTCGGCGTCGGCCTCGCCCAGGGCGGCGGCCACCTCGTCCTGGCGTTCGAGCAGGAGCTCGTCCGACGCCCGGCCCGTCGCCCGGTGGAGGCCGACCCGCACGGCCAGGAGGACCTCTTCGGCCTCGGCCAGGGCGGCGACGTCGCCCTCGGCCAGCACCGGCCGGGCCACCTGGGCCCAGCCGAGGACGTGGACGTCACGCAGGCCTCCCCGGCCCTCCTTGACGTCGGGCTCGAGGAGGAAGGCCACCTCGCCGGCGCCGGCGTGGCGGGATGCCGTCCGGCGCCCCAGCTCGTCCAGCCACCGCCCGGAGCGCTTGCGCCACTGGCGCCGGCCCCGCTCGGCCAGATCGAGTCCCACCGCCGGGTCGCCGGCCAGATGACGGACCGACAGCACGGCGGTGGCGGTGTCGAGCTCGGCCGAGGCCAGCGCGAGGGCCCGCCGGGGTGACAGCACGGCGTGGCCCAGCTTCAGCCCCGAGTCCCACACCGGGTACCAGAGGCGCTCGGCCACGGCGGCCACGGCGCCGGCGTCCATCCGCTCCTCGTGCAGCAGCCACAGGTCGAGGTCGCTGCCCGGCGCCAGCTCGCCGCGGCCGTGCCCACCCACGGCCACCAGGGCCAGGCCCCGGTCCCGCCCATCGGTGGCCCGGTCGAACACCTCGGCCAGCCACTCGTCGGTGACCGCGGCCAGCGCCCGGCACGCCTCCCGGCCCCCGAGCGGGCCGGCGATCACCGCTGCCCGGCGCTCGGCCACGCCGGCGCC
>JAHWJR010000050.1:0-1548 GCA_019348335.1 Actinomycetota bacterium | reverse complement strand
GCCGCCTGCTCGCCCGCCTTGCGGGCGGCGATCAGCACCGGGTCCCACGCCGGCGAGAACGGTGGGGCGTAGGCCAGGTCGAGCTGGGACACCTGCGAAGCGGTCATGCCGGCGTGCAGGGCGGTGGCGACCACGTCGATGCGCTTGGCCGAGCCGCTGCCACCCACGATCTGGGCCCCGAGCAGGCGCCCGGTCCCCCGCTCGGCCACCATCTTCACCGTGAGCGCCGGCGCCTCGGCCAGGTAGCCGGCGCGGGTCGTGCTGTCGATGTGCACGGCGGTGTGGTCGAGACCGGCTCGGGTCGCCTCCCGCTCGCTCAGCCCGGTGCGGGCGATCTCGGTGGCGCACAGCTTCACCGCCGCCGTGCCCACCACGCCGGGGAAGCGGGCGTCGCCGCCGGCGAGGTTGGTCCCCGCCACCCGGGCCTGCTTGTTGGCCACCGTGCCCAGGGGCACGTGCACCCTGGTCCCGCTGACCAGGTGGGCCGACTCGCAGCAGTCGCCCGCCGCCCACACCCCCTCGGCGTCGGTGGCCTGGCGATCGTCCACGGCGACGGCCCCGCCGGCGCCCAGGGCGATGCCGGCGTCGCCGGCCAGCTCGCTGTTGGGCACCACGCCGAGGCCCAGCACCACCAGGTCGGCAGGGAGGTCGCCGGCCTCGGTGTGCACCACGCCCTCGTCGAAGCCGAGCGTCGCCGTGCCGCAACGCACGTCGATGCCGTGCCGGCGCATGGCCTCGCTGACCAGGGCGCCCATGTCGGGATCGAGCGTGCCCATGACCTCCGGCGCCCGCTCCACGACCACCACCCGGGCGCCCCGGTGAGTGAAGGCCTCGGCCATCTCCAGGCCGATGTACCCGCCGCCCACCACCACCACCTGCGAGCCGCCACTGTCCCGTGCGTGCGCCAGCAACGCAGCAGCGTCGTCCAGCGTCTGCACCCCGAACACGCACTCCCGGTCGGCGCCGGGGAGGTCCGGACGCCGGGGCCGGGCGCCGGTGCCGAACACCAACTGGTCGAAGCCCAGGCGGAAGGTGCGGGCGGCGTCGTGGTCACGCACCTCGACCTCCCGGCGGTCGAGATCGACGCCCACCGCCTCGTGGTGCAGGCGGACGTCGATGCGCAGGCGGTCGCGGAACTCCTCCGGGCTGCGCACCACCAGGTCGTCGAGGTGCTGCACCTCACCGCCCACCAGGTAGGGGATGCCGCACGCCGACCAGCTGGTGCGCCCGCCGCGCTCGAGGGCGACGATCTCGAGGTCGGGGCGCAGGCGGCGGGCCTGGGAGGCGGCCCCCATGCCGCCGGCGTCGCCGCCGATCACGACCAGGCGCTCGGCCACCTCTGGAACCGTACTCCTGGTCGGGCAGAATGGCGCCGTGGGCGTACGCCGTGACTGCCGCCACTACTCCACCCGCACCACCGCGGGGAGCGAGGTCGTCCAGCGCTGCCGGCTGGACGCCAACGAGGAGATGCCCTTCGCCTGCCCCGAAGGCTGCCTGTTCTTCGAGAGCCGTTCCATCACCGACGCCGGGTGGGAGCGCTTCGGCGAC
>JAHWJR010000049.1:3519-10820 GCA_019348335.1 Actinomycetota bacterium | reverse complement strand
CAGCCCCACCTCCTCGGCGATGGTCACCAACAGGTGGGCGTTGACGGGGAGCACCACGCCGTGGTCGATGAGGGCCTTGAACGCACCCAGAGCGGCGGCGATGCCCGCCTTGTCGTCGAGGTGGCGGGAGGCGACGTAGCCGGACGGGGTCACCACCGGCGTGGCGTCGAAGGCCACGAAGTCCCCCACGTCGATGCCCAGGGCGGCCAGGCTGGCGGCACCGTCCACCGGCTCGTCCACCCGCACCTCCACGTGCTCCCAGCCCACCGGCAGCGTGTCGACCTCGTCCCCCCAGCGGTGGCCGCTGGCCTTGAGCGGCAGGATCGTGCCGCTGTAGGTCCGGTCGAGCTCGTCGACGAAGATGGTGACCCGGGCTCCCTCGGCGAAGCGGGCGCTGTGGTTGCCCACGGGGACGATCTCCAGCCGGCCGTTCTCCTTGAGGCGCTTCACCATGCACCCGATCGTGTCGGCGTGAACGATCACCGCCCGATCGGGCGACTCCGGACCGCCCTCACCGGCCAGCTCGCCCCTGAGCACGCCCCGGCGGGTGACCTCGAAGGGCATGCCGAGGGCCTTGAGCTCGTTGCCCACCAGCTGCATGGCATGGTCGGTGCGCCCGGAAGGGCTGTGGACCCTCAGCAGCCGGAGCATGACGTCGGTGACGTAGTCCATGTCGATGGGCAGCAGCTTGGCGCGCTCCGGTTCCGCCGGAGCCAACGTGAAGGGCATGAGCGGCAGCCTAGGAGCGCGTGCTCACCGAGGCGTAGCCGGCTGCCGCTCTCCGCGCGCGGCGGGCACGAAGCTGCTCAGGAGCCGGACGGTGCGGTGGTCCGGCCGGGCGCCGGCGGGTCCCAGCCCTGGGGCATGGCCCGGGTCGCCGGGAAGAGCAGGTCGACGAAGCGCTGCACGGTGGGCTGGGGCTCGTGGTTGGCCAAGCCGGGCCGCTCGTTGGCCTCGATGAAGACGTACTCGGGACCGGACACCGACGGGACCAGGAAGTCGAGGCCGGTGACCGGCAGGTCGAGGACCTGGCTGGCCTTGATCGCAGCCTCGCCCAGCACGGGGTGGAGCTCGGCGGTGACGTCGTGAATGGTGCCCCCGGTGTGGAGGTTGGCGGTGCCCCGCACGACCAGGGTCTCGCCCTCGGTGAGCACGTCGTCGAGCTCGTGGCCGCCTCCCCGGACCGTGTCGGCCGTCGAGTCGTCGAGGGGGATGGTGGACTCTCCGCCGGTCGCTGCCGCCCGGCGGCGGCTCTGAGCGGTGATCAGCTCCTCGACGGTGTGGCGCCCGTCACCAACCACCCGGGCCGGGCGGCGCACCGCGGCGGCAACCACCTCGTGGCCGATCACCAGGATGCGCAGGTCGTCACCATGGCTGCGTTCCTCGAGCAGCACCGCGTCACTGTGCACCCGGGCCCGCTCCACGGCCCGTCGCAGCTCGTCGGCGTCGGTCACCCCCACGGTGATGCCGCGCCCCTGCTCGCCGCGCGCCGGCTTGACCACGAGCTCCCCCACCTCGTTCAGGAAGGCCTCGTCCTCCTCGGCGGTGGTGGAGGTCCGTCCCCGGGGCACCCGCAGGCCGGCCGCCGCCAGCAACCGGCGGGTCACCCGCTTGTCGTCGCACCAGCTCACCGCCACGCCGGAGGTCAGCTGCGAGAGGGACTCCCGGGTGACGATCTCCCGCCCGCCGTAGCTCAGCTGCAGGAAACCGCCCTCGGCGTCGATCACCTTGACCGAGATCCCCCGCCGGCGGGCCTCGTCGGCGATGATGCGGGTGTAGGGGTTCAGGGCCTGGTGGGCGTCGGACAGGGGGCCGGCGAACAGCGGCTCGTTGATGGGGTTCTTGCGCTTCACGCAGAACACCGGCACCCGGGTGAAGCCCAGCTTCTCGTACAGCCGGATGGCGGGCTCGTTGTCGTGCATGACCGATGCGTCGAGGTGGTTCCGACCCCGGGCCTGGAACTCCTGGGCCAGCGCCGACACCAGCGCCGCGCCCACGCCGGGGCGGGAGGACCGCGGGTCGACGGCCAGGCACCACAGGCTGGCGCCACCCTCCGGATCACCGAAGGCGGCGACGTGGTCGATGCCGGTGACGGTGCCCACCACCGCTCCGGTGGAGGTGTCCTCGGCGATGAGGTACGAGAAGGTGAGGCTGTCCTGGTTGGTCACCATGAGCTCGGGCGGCGCGGTCACCATCCCCGCCTTCAGGTAGAGCCCGTTGACCGCCTCGGCGTCGCCCCGCCCCGCCATCGGTCGCACTCCCACGCCGGGAACGGTGTGGGACAGCTCCTCACCGTCGGCGCCGGCGAGTCGACGGCGGTAGGTGTAGGAGGGATCGACGAAGAGCTCCTGGGGTGACCGGCTCACCAGCACGTGGGGCTCGGGGTGGTACAGGCACACGTCGCGCTGGCCCAGCTCCTCGGAGCGCAGGAGGGCGGCGAGGCTGTCCCAGTCGGAGAAGGTCTGGCCGAACACCAGCCGCCCCCAACCACACTCGAGGGCGACGTCGCTGGCGGTGTCGGCGCTCACGTCACGCCGTGGGTCTGCAACCACAGCTCCAGCAGGCCGAGCTGCCACAGCGTGTTGCCGCCCAGGGGCGTCAACCGCTCGTTGGGGGCGTCGAGAAGGGCGGCGACGGCCTCGGGGCGGAACAGGCCCCGCTCCTTGGCTGCCGGGTCCCGCAGGGCCTCCTCGACCAGGTCGAGGGCCCGGCCCTGCAGGTGGGTGAGAGCGGGCACCGGGAAGTAGCCCTTGGGCCGGTCGATGACCTCGTTGGGGACGATCCGCCGGGCGGCGTCCTTGAGCACGCCCTTGCCGCCCGACGCCAGCTTGAGCTCGGGCGGGCAGGCGGCGGCCAGCTCCACCACCTCGTGGTCGAGGAACGGCACCCGGGCCTCGAGGCCCCAGGCCATGGTCATGTTGTCGACGCGCTTCACCGGGTCGTCGACCAGCATGACCTCGGTGTCGAGGCGCAGCGCCCGGTCGACGGCCGTGGCGGCGCCGGGGCCGGCCAGGTGCTCGGCCACGAGCAGGCGGCTGGCGTCCTCGTGGAGGCGCCACTCGGGGGACAGCAGCGCCGACACCTCGTCGTGGGACCGGTCGAAGAAGGCGGTGGCGTAGGCGTCGAGGGTGCCACCGGCATCCTCGGGGTCGACGCCCGCCAGGGGCGGGTACCAGTGGTAGCCGGCGAACACCTCGTCGGCACCCTGCCCCGACTGGACCACCTTGACGTGGCGGCTGACCTCCTGGGACAGGAGGTAGAAGCCGACGGCGTCGTGGCTCACCATGGGCTCGCTCATGGCGGCGACGGTTCCCTCCAGCGCCGGCAGGAGGTTTCGGTCGTCGATGCGCAGCTGGTGATGGTCGGTGGCGAAGGTCTTCGCCACGATGTCGCTGTAGCGGAACTCGTTGCCTGCCAGCCCGCCGGCGGACTCGAACCCGACGCTGAAGGTGGTGAGGCCCGTGGCCCCGGCCTCGGCCAGGAGGCCGACGATGAGGCTGGAGTCGAGCCCACCCGACAGCAGCACCCCCACGGGCACGTCGGAGACGAGACGACGCTGGACGGCGGCGCGGAGCGAGGCGAGCACGGCGTCCTGCCAGTCGCGCTCGGTCATGGCGGCGTGGTCGGGGTGACGCTCGTGACGGACGCTCCAGTACCGGCGGGTGCGGCGGGTGCCGTCCGGCTCGACCACCAGCACCGTGGCCGGGGGGAGCTTGCGCACCCCCTTCAGGATGGTCCGCGGCGGCGGCACCACCGAGTGGAAGCTCAGGTAGTGGTGCAGGGCCACGGTGTCGATCGACGTGTCGACGTCACCGCCGGCCACGAGGGCCGGAAGGGTGGAGGCGAAGCGCAGGCTGGTCCCGGACTCGTTCAGGTACAGCGGCTTGATGCCCAGCCGGTCGCGCACCAGCACCGCCCGTCCGGTGTCGGTCTCGACGATGCAGAAGGCGAACATGCCCTGGAGGCGGTCGACGAAGTCGAGCCCCCAGCGCCGGTAGGCCCGCAGGATCACCTCGGTGTCGCCATCGGAGAAGAAGCGCTCTCCCTCGGCGACCAGTTGCTGGCGCAGCTCCGGGTAGTTGTAGATGCAGCCGTTGAACACGATGGCGAGCCCCAGGTCGCGATCGACCATGGGTTGCGCCGAGAGGTCGGACAGGTCGATGACGCTGAGCCGTTGGTGCCCGAGGGCCACGGCACCCGACGCCCACACCCCGCTCCCGTCAGGGCCCCGGTGCTTCATGGTGGACGCCATGCGGACGACCGCACCCACATCGGCGGTCGCCCCGTCGAGACGGAGCTCCCCGGCAAAACCACACATGTCCCGACCCACCGTAGCGGGACGACGGCCTTCCCCACGAACCCTTCACATTCCGAGCACGCCGGCATTCGAGCCGGTTCGCTCAACACTCAGGGGGCGAGCACGGCGCGGGCCACCAGATCGGTCCCGAACACGGTGACGATGGCCAGGTAGAGCAAGCCGGTGGCGGCCATCACCGCCGAGTAGAAGCGCTCCTTCAGCGCGGCGCGGGTGACCAGGCACAGCACGATGGTCATCACCGCGCACGCCAGCCAGAACCATCCGAGGATGCCGTTGTACCCGTCGTCGACGGCACCGGTGAGCACCGAGACCATCCCCGGGGGGATCAGCAGCACGCCGACCTCCACGGCCCACAGGGCGGTGAGCCAGCGCACCAGTTCCCGCAGCGGGCCCCGGTGGAGACCCGGCTGCACCAGGTACCAGTGGCCGAGCAGCATGGCGTCGCTCACCGCTCCGAGGAAGGCGGCGCCGACCAGCGTGCGCACCACGGCCAGGGCGGGGTCACCACCCGCGGCCAGGCCGGCGACGACCAGGCCGACGACGCCGACCACGGGCGCGACCAGGTCGAGCACCGGAGGGAACTCGGCCGGCGTCGTGCCGTCAGATGGCTCGTGGGGAGCGCCGGGCCCGCCGGCGTCCCGGCCGCCGGCGTCCCCGGTCATGGCACCCACGCGGGCGGACGTGCGCTGGCGGCGGGCCCGCTCGCCGGCGACGCCAGCCCGGCGGCGCAGCACGGACACGACCAGGGCGGTGGCGGTGGCGCCGATGACGCCGACCGTGGCCACGTCGCGCCCGGGCACGGGGCCCAGCGCGACCGCCGCCGCCAGCGAACCCGCGGCCAACACGAGGTAGGTGCCACGGATGAGCCACCCGTAGCCGACCCCGACCTCCCGCCGCCGGGTGGTGATCCAGCCGAAGAACAGCCCGCCGACGGCCCACTGCAGGAGCACGGTGGCGGCATCAAGGCGGATCACGGCGGCGACGGTACCGGGGCGTGGCGGAAGCGGGCGGATCGCTGCGGGTTCGCCGGCAGAGCAGTGAACCGCGCGCTACAGCAGACCGGTCACGGTGGCGCCGTCGACGCCGAGGGCCACGCCGCTGACGAAGCCGGCGGGCTCCGAGCACAAGAAGGCCACGACCCGGCCGAAGTCGGCGGGGTCGCCGAGCGGCCCGGAGACGGTGTCGGTGCTCAGCGCCTCGACCCGGTCGGTGGCGTGGAGCCCGGGGCAGACGAGGTTGACGGTGATGCCGTCGGCAAACAGGTCGGCGGCGGCGGTCTTGGCCCACCCCCACAGGCCGGCCCGGGCGGTGTTGGACAGGGAGAGGCCGGGGATGGGCTGGCGGACCGAGCGGGAGGTGATGCAGCAGATCCGGCCCCAGCCGCCGGCCCGCAGGTGGGGCACGGCAGCCCGCACCAGGCGCACCGAGGTGAGCAGGTTGGCCTCGAGGGCGGCCCGCACGGCGTCGTCGTCGACCTCGAGGGCCCGGCCCGGCGGAGGGCCGCCGGCGTTGGCCACGACCACGTCGAGCCGGCCGAAACGCCCGACCGCGGCCCGCACCAGCCGCTCCGGAACGGCCGGGTCGGTCACGTCGGCGGCGACCGCCACGGCGGTGCCGCCGGCCTCGGTGATGGCTCGCACCGTGTCGTCGAGCGCCTCGCGGCCCCGGGCGCAGATCACCACCGCCGCTCCCTCGGCAGCGAGGGCCTCGGCCGAGGCCCGCCCCAGGCCCCGGGAGGCGGCCGTCACCAGCGCCACCCGGCCGGCCAGCCCCAGGTCCACCGCCCCGACCTCAGGCCTCCACCACGGCCAAGCCGTGGGGGGCGCGGTTGAGCGACTCGGGACCGGCGGCGGTGGCCACCACGATGTCCTCGATGCGGGCGCCGAAGCGCCCGTCGAGGTAGATGCCGGGCTCGACGGAGAAGGCGTGCCCGGGCACCAGGGATTCGGGGTTGCCCACCACCAGGTAGGGGTCCTCGTGCTCCTCCAGCCCGATGCCGTGGCCGGTGCGGTGGATGAAGTGGTCGCCGTAGCCGGCGTCGGAGATGTGGCGCCGGGCCACGGCGTCGACCTCCTCGCACGACGCTCCCACCACCGCGGCGTCCACCGCCGCTGCCTGAGCCCGCTCGAGCACGGCGTGGACCTCACGGAGCTGCGCCGGCGGCTCGCCGGTGACCACGCAGCGGGTCATGTCGGAGCAGTAGCCGTCGGGCATGGTGCCCCCGAAGTCGCACAGCACCACCTCCCCCCTCTCGATGACGCGGCCACCGGGTTCGTGGTGAGGGCTGGCGGCGTTGGCGCCGGCGGCGACGATGGCGAAGTTGACCTCGGCGTGGCCGGAGGCGACCAGGCGCCGGCCCAGGTCGGCCGACACCTCCGCCTCGGTGCGCCCGACCAGGGGCACGTCGCCGGCCTGGAGCTGGAGGGCCACCTCGTCGGCGGCGGCCGACGCCCGGCGCAGCGACTCCACCTCGGCGGCGTCCTTGACCGCCCGCAGCGGGCCCACCACCTCGCTCCCCGGCCGCCACGAGGCGGCGGTCAGCCGTGCCTGGAGGTCGAGCACCACCCGGGCCCAGGTCCGGTCGCCCACCGCCAGGGTGCGGGCCGAGCCGGCGAGCCCGGCCACCAGGGAGACGGGGTCCTCGGTCTCCTCCCACGCACGCAGCGTGAAGACCTCGGGGCGCTCGACCACCCGCGGCGCCTCCAGGCGGGGCACCACCAGGGTGGCGTCGCCACCGGCGGGCACCACCAGCATGGTCAGGCGCTCCAGGGGCATGGCCCGGTAGCCGGTCAGGTAGGGCAGGTCGGCGCCGATCGACAGCAACAGCACGTCGACACCCAGTTCGCCCATGCGGTGGCGGACGCGATCCAGGCGCTCGGCGTACATCGCTCCCAGGCTACGACGCCCCACCCCTCGCCCCCTCCCGCTCCCGCTCCTGTTCTTTGTCGGATCCACCACCGCCACGGTGGGCCAGCCGACAAAG
>JAHWJR010000049.1:0-3419 GCA_019348335.1 Actinomycetota bacterium | reverse complement strand
CCGTCGATGCTGGTGGCGTTGCGCTCGGCCTGGTAGGCGGCGATGCCCTCGGGGCCCTTGCGCCGGGCCCACGGCTCGAGCAAGTCACGCTCCCCTTCGACGCGCATGAGCGGCACACCGAAGCCGCACGAGGTCGACACCCGCTCCAGGGCGATCACCACCACGGAGCGCACCCCCGACAGCAGGGGGAAGCCGGCCGCCAGATCGGCGAAGCGGGCGTCGTCGGGCAGGACCGCCTCCCCGGTGCCGTAGAGGCGCACGATGCGGGGCGGCCCGTCGAAGGCGCACGCCATCAGGGTGATCCTGGCGTTCTCCCGCAGGTGGGCGATGGTCTCGGCCCCGCTGCCGGTGAGGTCGAGGTAGGCGACGGTCCGCTCGTCGAGCACCCGAAGGGTGTCGCCGCCCTTGGGCGAGACGTTCACGTGGCCGTCGGCCGCCAATGGGGCGGTGGCCACGAAGAACACCGGCGAGGTGGCCACGAACTCGGCCAGGTCCGGGCCCAGTGTCGGGAACGTCTTGCCCACGGCTCGGGTCAGGCCACCGGGGCCCGGCCCGCCGGCGCCCACGCCGCGTCAGCGGTGACCGCCTCGGCCGACTGGCGGGCGTGGTAGCTGGAGCGGGTCAGCGGCGACGCCTCGACGTGGCCGATGCCCATCTCCTCGCCGGCCCGGGCCAGGGCCTCGAACGTCGCCGGCTCCACCCAGCGGGCCACCGGGAGATGGGACCGGGTGGGCCGGAGGTACTGGCCGATGGTGACGATGTCGACGCCCACGCCCCGCAGGTCGGCCAGGGCGCCCACCACCTCGTCGTCGCGCTCGCCCATCCCCAGGATCAGTCCCGACTTGGTCACCGCCCCCGCCGCCTTGGCCCGGGCCAGCACGGCGAGGCTCCGGGCGTAGCCGGCCGAGGGGCGCACCGCCCGCTGCAGGCGGGCCACGGTCTCCAGGTTGTGGTTCACCACGTCGGGGCGGGCGGCGAGGATGGCGTCGAGGGCCCCGGGGTCGCCCTTGCAGTCGGGGATCAGCACCTCGACGGCACAGCCGGGGACCCGCCGGCGGACGGCCCGGACGGTCTCGGCGAAGCCGGCGGCGCCGCCGTCGGGCAGGTCGTCACGGGCCACGGCGGTGACCACGGCGTGGGCCAGTCCCATCCGGCCCACGGCCTCGGCCACCCGCTCGGGCTCGTCCGGCTCCGGCGGGAGGGGATGGCGGGTGTCGACCAGGCAGAAGCCGCAGGCCCGGGTGCAGCGGGCGCCGTTGATCATGAACGTGGCCGTCCCGTCGGCCCAGCACTCGTAGATGTTGGGGCAACCGGCCTCCTCGCAGACCGTGGTCAGCGACAGGCCCCGCATCGTCCGCCGCAGCCCGAGGTAGTCGTCACCCATCCGGGCCGGCGCCCGTAGCCACGCCGGCTTGCGCTCGGCCACGGCCAGGCCCTCGGTGACGCCGGCGGCGGCCAGCCGGCGGCCGAGGCGCACCGGCGTGCCGGCGCCGGGGCCCGGCTCGCTGCCGGGTGCCGGCACCCCGCCCAGGCTCGACACGTCGGCGCCGGTCGACGGCCAGGCCACGTCCTGGCGCTCGCAGCGCCCGTCGCCCCACCGCTGCGCAGCCCGCCGGGCCACGGCGTCGACCACCTGGCGCATGGTGGCCGGCACCCCTTGCGCCGCCAGCGAGGTCACCGCCCTGCCGTCGTCACGGATGCCGCAGGGGACGATGTGGTCGAACATCGACAGGTCGGGGTCGACGTTGAGGGCGAAGCCGTGGGTGGAGCGGCCCCGGGCCAGGCGCACCCCGACGGCGCAGATCTTGGCCCCGCCCACCCAGACGCCGGGGTGGCGCTCGTCCCTGCCGGCGCCGGCCAGGCCGAGGTCACCCAGCACGTCGATCACCAGCTGTTCGAGCGAGCGGACGTAGGCACGGGTGTCGGCGATGCCCCCGCCACGCCGGCCGGGGACGGTGAGCACCGGGTACCCGACCAGCTGGCCGGGCCCGTGGTAGGTGACCTCGCCCCCCCGGTCGGTGCGGACCAGCTCGGCGCCCACCGACGCCGGCGGGACGAGGACGTCGCCCAGGTCGCCCCGGATGCCGAGGGTGTACACCGATGGGTGCTCGAGCAGGAGGAGGTGGTCGTCCGCCCGGGAGGCGGCCAGGCTCCCCTGGAGGGCCTGGGCCTCGTCGTAGCCGACGCGCCCCAGCCAGCGGACCCGCAGGGTCACGGCGCGGGTCGGGAGGACGGGACGGGAGCGCTCATGCCAGCTCCGCCGCCCAGTCCCGCGTCTCGAGGATCTGCTTGACCTTGGCCACGAAGGCCGAGGCGTAGGCGCCGTCGATGGCCCGGTGGTCGAAGGTGATGGCCAGGTTGCCGACGGGATGGATGGCGATGGCGTCGGACCCGTCGGGCAGCTGGACCACGACCGGGCGCTTGCGCACCCCGTCGGTGGAGAGGATGGCCACCTGGGGCTGGTTGATGATGGCCCCGGTGAGGAGGGTGCCGAAGGGCCCCGGGTTGGTGATGGTGAAGGTGCCGCCGGCGATGTCGTCGGGCCCGAGCTTGCGGCTCCGCGCCCGCTGGGCGAGGTCGGTGATCTCCCGGGCCAGCGCCCGCAGCCGCTTGGCGTCGGCGCCGTGGACGACCGGCGCCATCAGGCCCTCGAAATTGATGTCGACGGCGATGCTCAGGTGCACGGCCCGGTGCACCACCAGCTCGTTGTCGCCCACCGAGGCGTTGACGTGGGGGAACTCGCGGATGGCGTCGACCACCGCCCGGCTCACGAACGGGAGGTAGGTGAGGTTGACGCCCTCCTCCGCCTTGAACCGGTCCTTCTCGGCCAGGCGCACCTTGTCGACGCCCTCGTAGTCGACCTCGATGGCCACCAGGGTGTGGGCCGAGGTGGCCTTGGACATCACCATGTGCTCGGCGGTGCGCCGGCGGATGTTGGAGAACGGGACCACTTCGTCGCCCTCGGCGGGAACGGCGGTGC
The DNA here is from genome assembly GCA_019348335.1 of Actinomycetota bacterium. Lineage (GTDB taxonomy): Bacteria > Actinomycetota > Acidimicrobiia > Acidimicrobiales > CADCSY01 > JAHWJR01. The sequence continues at coordinate 439 of JAHWJR010000049.1, read as the reverse complement.
CCGCCGCCCGGGCGGGGGTGGGTGCGCTCGGCGCCGGAGCCGAGGCGGGACGGCGCTGGTGGGTGCCGGCCGCGCCCTTGCCGCTCCGCTCCCGGTCGATGACGGCCAGGACGTCGTTGCGGGTGATGCGCCCGCCGGCGCCGCTGCCTTCGATGGCGTCGGGGTCGAGGTCGTACTCGGCAACCAGCCGGCGCACCACGGGCGACAGCAGCCGGCTGGCGCCCGAGCCAGCGTTGACGGCCGATGACCCGTCACCGTCCGGCTTGACCGGTGTCCGCTCCTCGGGAGCAGCGGTCGGGCGGCCCTCGGCGGTGGTGGTGGAGCTCAGCGACCCGCCGGGCTCCTCCGCCTGGGCGCCGGCGGCCGGCTGCGTCTCGGGCGCCGCGGGGGCGGCCTCCTCCTCGGGCTCGGCTTCCTTGCCCTCGCCGCCGCCCGTGGG
>JAHWJR010000231.1 GCA_019348335.1 Actinomycetota bacterium | reverse complement strand
GAGGGCCGGCGGGGCGGCTCGCTGAAGCCGAACCTCGCCGGCTCGTGGAACCGGCGCAGCCGCCCGAGGTCCTGGTCTCCCAGGCAGGCCTCGCCGGCCACCACCCGGCGGTACTCGTCGGCCCGGTACCACTCCTGGACACCGGTGGCGCTGACGCCCCACGTCCGAACGCCGAGCATGGCCAGGGCGAGCAGGCGCTCCACCGGGCGCAGGGCGGTCGTGGCGCGCAGCCGGGCCAGCGGTATGGGCCAGCGGCGACCGGCCCGCAGGGTGACGCGCAGGTCGCCGGCGACGACGGCCAGCACCGACTCGTCCATGCGGCACCGCAGGGGCACGACCTCGACCGCGTCGAAGCGGTACACGGCGGTGATCAGCTCGGCCACCTCGGGACGGCCGACCAACAGCACCCGCACGCCGTCCGGCCGGGCCCACATGACGTCGTCCATGGGCCCCAGCGGGGAGTCGTCCCAGTGCCCGACGACGAAGCGGTGCCCCGAGGAGAACCCGGCGCTGGCGATGGTGCCCCGCAGCTCACAGCGGTAGCCCGTCGGCGGGGATCGGTGCACCGATTGCTCAGCGATCGAGGTGGCGGAGAGGACGGGCAGGGCCGAGGCGAGCGTCGACGCCGGTGGAGTAGCCGACCAGTGGAGGGCCGCTCGGTGATGGCAGCCCGGCGGCGGTGAACAGGTCCTCGTCCAGGTCGACCAGTTCGGCTTCCTGCAGCGGCCAGGGCTGGTGCTCGACGGGGACGACCGCCAGCACACCCGCCACCGTCGTGTAGGCCCGCCAGCGACCGGTCAGGAAGTGATCACGTTCGGAGATCTCGCCAGGCAGAAGCGGCGTGCCCGGCCTGACGACGATGCGGTGACCGTGCGGGCCATGCGGCGGGCGCCGGCGGGCGGTGTAGGTGATGGTCTCCCCTGCCTGGACGCCCATGGCCGACCATCGGTAGGGCACACCGGTGCCCGCCCATGCGCCGACGACGGTGGTGGCGCTGTCGGCCTCCAGGGAGAAGAACCAGAGGCCGTCGACCCCACCGGGGCCGCGCACGTAGGTCCGGAGGTTCGTCTCGGGGAAGCGGGAGAGCCAGGGCAGGGCAGGAAGGGGAGCAAGGCGGAAGCGCTCCACCAGGAACGGTGTGATGCTCACCCAGGCCTGATCCTCCCACAGGTCAGGCTCCAGCCCGGCGGGGAGGTGGGCCGCCACCACCTCGGCCGGCAGGGGCCAGTGCAAGAAGCTGACGTGACGCCACGACTGGGCGACCGCCGGCCAAGGCACGCGCTGTTCGGGGAGGGCTCCGGCCACTGGAGGATCAGCCGGCCCCGCGGTCGGCCGCAGGGTCGACGGTGTAGTGGATGGTCTGGGCGACGATGCGCCCGTCCCGGATCACGAAGCTGTCGGCGCCGTCGCGCACGCGGGCGCCGTCGGCGTCGGCTCGCCATTCGAGGAAGGCCACCTCGCCCCGTACAGCCACGGTCGTGTACTCGAACCGGGCGTTCGGCAACTGGGCGTCGAGCAGCTCGGCCAGCACCCGGAGCTGATCTCGGCCCTCGAACGCCCCGAACCCGGTGAGGACCACGATGTCATCGGCCACGTTGCGCTCCAGATCGGTCACCCAGTCACCGGCCGCAGCCAGTGCCAGATGGTCGTCGAGCACCTCTCGGGGGCTGCGGCGCTCGGCGCCGGCATCCGGCGGCACGGCCGCTCCCCGCTCAGGCACGTCACCTGACCCGCCCCTGGCCGGCCGAGCCGGCTCCCATCGAGTCACCTCGATGGCGGTGCGGACGCCGGCCTCGACAGCCACATCGGTCTCGCCGGCACGGGCGGTACGAAGGGTGTCCTTCAACACCGCTTCGACCAGGCCCACCTTGTAGGCGTTGAGCTCGGCGGCCCCCAGCAGGGCGCGCTGCGCCAGCCCCTCCAGGTACAGCGCCGGCAGCGACATCTCGACCTCCTCCTGCTCGCCCGTTCACCCTCCTTACCCCACCGCGTCCCCTCGTCTCATGGGCCGCACACGGCACCGGGTTCGCCGGCCGTGGGGAGGCAGTGGTGGAGCACCGGGTGTAGGCCCTCTAGCGTTGTGGGCAGACGGGTGCTGACGATCAGAGTCGCCGAGAGGCCGCGCATGGAAACGACCGACCAACAGCCGGACACCGTCGAGCCGGCCCCCTCCGCCATGCCGTCGACCCCTGGTTACCGTGGCTAGACCCAAACGCGAGGACGAGGGGCCCGACCCCTACAAGGTGCTCGGCCTGACCTCGCTGGCGTCCCGGGAGGAGGTCGTGGCCGCCTACCGGGCGCTGGCCCAGCGCTACCACCCCGACCGCCACACCGACAGCTCCGAGTCGGTGCGGCGCGAGGCCGACCAACGCATGCGAGAGCTGAACCAGGCCTTCGTCACGCTGAAGAAGGGCGGCTTCGCACCGCCGGCGATGCCGCAGTCGCACGTCCAGGCCTCGTGGGCGCCTGATCCCATCGCCGAGGCCGAGGCCCGTCGGCGGGCCCACCGCGCCGCCCGCCAGCACGTCGCCCAGGCCCGCGCCGCCCAAGCCACCCGGATCCAGGCGAGGGAGTCCGTCCCCGCCGGTGAGGCCCGCCCGACGGCCAAGAACCACCACGGCGGCAAGGTCGTCTTCGGCATGGCCCAGGCCCTCTACACCAACGAGCTGACCTGCCGGACCTGCCGCAGTACGCAGCACCTTCCTTCCGGCTGGCAGAACCGCCTGGCCGACACCGACTGGGCGTGCTCGTTGTGCGGTCGCGTCATTCTCTCGCGGTAGGCGCCACCACGGGCGACGCCTCAGCCAGCGAGCAGGCTGGCCATGGCCCACACACTGGCCACCACGCCGATGGTGATCATGATGCCGCTGCGGACCACCGGCGGCCGCTCGAGCTCGCCCTCCGCCCGGGTGGCGGGAGGCCGGAGCAGGGCCAGCCCGCTGCCCAGGGCCATGGCCGCCCCCAGGGCGAGCACCAGCAGCGGGAGGATGTCGTCGCCCAGCAACCTCAGCTCGTGGGGTTCTGGAAGCAGTACGACACCAGGGCAAGCTCGGCGGCATTGAACTCGTCCGACGTGATCTTCTCGAACGGCGCTCTGCCGTACCCCTCCTCCTGGAGGACATCGAGGTACTCGCCGTAGACCTCCGCGGTGAAGCGGACCTCCTCACGAACCTCCGCCGGCGCCTCACTGACCACCTGCTCCTGGAGGCGGCGGATGCGGTCGGCGGTGTTGTCGATCTCGAGATTCGAGGTCGCCCGCCGGATGAGGTCGAGCTTGGCCTGGTTCAG
>JAHWJR010000048.1:3478-11037 GCA_019348335.1 Actinomycetota bacterium | reverse complement strand
CGGGTCCCGCAGCGCACCGCTCAGGTCGGGCGGCGGCCGTGCCGATACCGGTTCCATGACGTCGATTCTCATGCCTCAGGTCGTCCGCGGCACCCGGGCGGTACGGCGCCCGGTGCCCCAGGGAAGCACCGTGATGTGCGCCGGCTGCGCCACCATGGTCAAGTTCGCCGCCAAGGTCCGGCGACACCAGATCATCGCCAACGTCTACGTCGACGATCGGTGGAACCGGGTGGAGCACTACCACCCCGAGTGCTACGCCTCGGCGGGCCAGCCCCACGGCGCCGTCAGGGAGAGCTGAGCCGGGCCCCTCAGCGGGCGAGCAGCGCCAGCACCTTCTCGGCCTGCTCGCCAGGGGTGCCGTCGGCGGGGGTCAGGACGAGCTCCGGGTCGTCGGGCGGCTCGTAGGGGCTGTCGAGACCGGTCAGGCCCCGCAGCTCGCCGGCCCGGGCCCGGGCGTAGAGGCCCTTGGGGTCCCGCCGCTCACACTCGTCGAGCGGCGTGGCCAGGTGGATCTCCACGAACGTCAGTCCCGCCGCAACATGGGCCGCCCGCGCCGCCTCCCGGCCGGCGCGGAACGGGCTGATGGCCGGCACCAGCGCCACCACGCCGGCGTCGGCCAGCAACCGCGCCACCTCACCCAGCCGGCGCACGTTCTCGGCCCGGTCGTCGTCGCCGAAGCCGAGGTCGGCGTTGAGCCCGTGGCGCACGTTGTCGCCGTCGAGCAGGTAGGCGGGCCGTCCCGCCTCGATCAAGCGCCGCTCGACGGCGGCGGCCACGGTGGACTTGCCGGAGCCCGACAGCCCGGTGAACCAGGCCGTGGCCCCGGTGACGCCCAGCGCCGCCCAGCGCCGGGCACGGTCGAGCTCGCCCTCGTGCCAGGTGAGGTTGCGGGCCGCCGCGTCCACCGGTTCACCCCGCCAGCGCGGGGTCGAGGAGCATCCCCGCGGCCACGGTGGCGTTGGTGACCTCGTCGACCAGGATGAAGCTCCCGGTCATCCGGTTGCGGCGGTACTCGTCGTAGAACAGCGGCACCGTGGTGCGCAGGCCCAGCCGACCGATCTCGTTGAGGCCCAGCGTCGAGGCCGACTCGTCGCGGTGCAGGGTGTTGATGTCGAGGCGGTAGGCCAGATCGGTCACCAGCGCCCGGGCCGTGCGGGTGGTGTGGTGGATGGCGTAGCGGCCGTCGAGCCGCAGCGGGTCCTGGGCCATCCAGCACACCATGGCCTGGAGGTCCTGGCCCACGTGCGGCCGGTTGTGCGGGCGGCACAGCATGTCGCCGCGGCTCACGTCGAGGTCGTCGCTGAGCCGCACGGTGACCGACATCGGGGCGAACGCCTCCTGCACCGGCCCGTCCATGGTGTCGATGGACTCCACCGTGGTGGCCCATCCGGACGGCAGGACGGCGACCTCGTCGCCGGGCTTGAGCACCCCCCCGCACACCTGCCCGGCGTAGCCCCGGTAGTCGTGGTGCTCGTCGCTGCGGGGCCGGATGACGTACTGCACCGGGAAGCGGACGTCGATGAGGTTGCGGTCCGACGCGATGTGGACCTGCTCGAGGTGGTGCAGCAGCGACGACCCCTCGTACCAGGGCATGGAGGCCGAGCGGTGCACCACGTTGTCGCCGTGGAGGGCGGACACGGGGATGAAGGTGAGGTCGCTCACCTCGAGTCGCATGGCGAAGGTGCGGAACTCGGCCTTGATGGCCTCGAAGACCTCCTGGTCGTAGTCGACCAGGTCCATCTTGTTGATGCACACCACCAGGTGGGGGACGCGCAGCAGCGAGGCCAGGAAGGCGTGCCGCCGGCTCTGCTCGACGATGCCCTTGCGGGCGTCGACGAGGATCAGCGCCAGGTCGGCGGTGGAGGCGCCCGTGACCATGTTGCGGGTGTACTGCACGTGTCCCGGCGTGTCGGCGATGACGAAGGTGCGGGCCGGCGTGGCGAAGTAGCGATAGGCCACGTCGATGGTGATGCCCTGCTCCCGCTCGGCCCGCAGACCGTCGACCAGCAGCGCCAGGTTGGTCTCCTCCCCCCGCTGCACCGACGCCCGCTCGACCGCCTCGAGCTGATCCTCGAAGATGGCCTTGGAGTCGTGCAGCAGCCGCCCGATCAGCGTGGACTTGCCGTCGTCGACCGAGCCGGCGGTGGCGAAGCGCAGCAGTTCCTTTCCGGGCGCGGCGGCGAGATCGGCCAACGACGGGGCCATCAGAAGTAGCCCTCCTTCTTTCGATCCTCCATCGCCGCCTCCGAGAACCGGTCGTCGGCGCGGGTGGCGCCCCGCTCGGTGATGCGGGTGGCGGCCACCTCGACGATGACGTCCTCGGGGGTGGCCGCCACCGACTCCACCGCTGCCGTGCAGGTGGCGTCACCCACGGTGCGGTACCGCACGGTGGCCTCCATCGCCTCCTCACCCTCGGCCGGCTGCACCCACTCGCAGACGCCCATGAGCATGCCGTTGCGACGGACGACCTGCCGGCGGTGGGCGTAGTACAGCGACGGCACCTCGATGCCCTCTTCGGCGATGTAGCGCCAGATGTCGAGCTCGGTCCAGTTGCTCAGCGGGAAGACCCGGATGTGCTCGCCCTTGCGGTGACGGCCGTTGTAGAGGTTCCACAGCTCCGGTCGCTGGTTCTTGGGGTCCCACTGGCCGAAGTCGTCCCGGAAGCTGAACACCCGCTCCTTGGCCCGGGCCTTCTCCTCGTCCCTGCGGGCACCACCGAACACGGCGTCGAACTCGTTGGTGGCGATGGCGTCGAGCAGGGTGACGGTCTGGAGCCGGTTGCGGGAGGCGTTCGGTCCGCCGTCCTCGGCCACCCGGCCGGAGTCGATGGACTCCTGCACCGAGGCCACGACCATGCGCACCCCGAGCTCGGCCACCCGGCGGTCGCGGAACTCGAGCACCTCGGCGAAGTTGTGCCCCGTGTCGATGTGCATCACCGGGAAGGGAAGCGGCGCCGGCCAGAACGCCTTCTCGGCCAGTCGCAGCATCACCACCGAGTCCTTGCCACCCGAGAACAGCAGCACGGGGCGCTCGAAGGTGGCCGCCACCTCACGGAAGATGTACACGGCCTCGGACTCGAGGGCCCGCAGGTGGGACAGCTGGTAGGTGGCGGTCATGGACCTCGGAGGAGCGTCGACGGTCGGGACAGGCGGTGCGGGGCGATGCACGTGCCCCGGGGCGGCATCCGGCCCGGGCGCGGTCCCACGGTAGACGCGCCGGGCCGATCCGACGACACCCGCCCGCCGCTCCCGGGGCTCCCGGTGCGCCGTCCGCGGTCACCCCGGCTACCGTCGAACGGCCATGCCCCCGGCCCCTCCTGCCACCGTGACCACCGACGACCACGCCCTGGCCGCCGAGATCGGCGCCGACATCGGGCGCCTGCTGCTGGAGCTGCGGGCATCGGCCGCCGCGGCTGGGATGGATGCCGACCGGCTCCGGGACGAGGGCGACCGGCAGGCCCACGAGCGGATCGTCGCCCTGCTCGCCGCCGCCCGGCCCGACGACGCCGTGCTCTCCGAGGAGGGAGCGGACGACTCCCGCCGGTTGTCGGCACCGCGGGTGTGGATCGTCGACCCGCTGGACGGCACCCGGGAGTTCGGCGAGCCCGGCCGCACCGACTGGGCCGTGCACGTCGCCCTGGTGGTGGCGGGCACGCCCGTCGTCGGAGCCGTCGCCCTACCGGCCCAGGAACGGATGCTCAGCACCCGGCCGGCGCCGCCCCTGCCGCCTCCCCGACCCGGTCCGCTGCGGGTGGTGCTCAGCCGCAGCCGGCGGCCGGCGGAGGCAACCCGGGTGGCCGAGGCGCTGGGTGCCGAACTGGTGCCGTTGGGATCGGCCGGGGCCAAGACCATGGCGGTGGTGCTGGGCCACGTCGACGCCTACGTGCACGCCGGCGGGCTCTTCCAGTGGGACTCGGCGGCGCCCGTGGCGGTGGCCGCCGCGGCCGGCCTCCACGTCTCACGCATCGACGGTTCGCCGCTCGTGTACAACGCCGCCGAGCTGTCGCTGCCCGACCTGCTCGTCTGCCGCCCCGAGCTGGCTGACGCCTGTCTCGCCGCCCTCGGAGGATGAGGGCCCCCGCCGGCGACTCCTCAGCGCTCCGGCCGGCGGGCAAGCTGGCGAGGTGAGCCCGCCCAGCCCTGCCGACCTGGCGCTCGGGACCTTCAGCGAGCACCCGCCGTGGATCGTCGATCCCGCCGCCCTGCGCTGGAACGTGGGTCTCGACCGGGTGCGGGCCCGGACCCGAGCCGAGGTCCCCGCCCTGGTCCGGCCCCGCCGGGTGCCGCCGCTGCGCCGGCTGGCGGCGACGGCCCGCAACCTGGGAGTCCCGGTGGCGGTGTGGGCCTGCACCGACCGCCGGCGGGGCCGGGAGGCATCGCGCGCCGGCCTGTCGCGGCAGTTCCGGATCGCGTCCGAGCGCCTCGGGCCCACCTACATCAAGCTGGCCCAGATCATCTCCTCCGGAGAGGGACTGTTCCCCGACGAGCTGGTGTCCGAGCTCAAGCACTGCCGCGACCGGGTGCCGCCCGAACCGTGGGACGACGTCCGGCGGGTCGTGGAGGAGGAGCTGGGCCGGCCCCTCGAAGCGGTGTTCGCCTCGTTCGAGCACACGCCCTTGGCGGCGGCGTCCATCGCCCAGGTGCACGCCGCCACGTTGGTGACCGGCGAAGCGGTGGTGGCCAAGGTGCAGCGGCCCCGGGTGGCATCCCTGGTCCGCCACGACCTGGCCATGATGGCGTGGCTGGCCGAGGCCCTCATCGGTCGCATCCCGGTGGCCTCGCTCGCCAACCCGCCGGCGCTGGTCGAGCTGTTCGCCGACACCATCTCCGAGGAGCTCGACTTCCGGCTCGAGGCCGAGAACATGCTCGACGTGGCCCGGGTGCTGGCCGAGCTCGACCAGCGCGGCTTCGTGGTGCCCCGGCCCCACCCGGAGCTGGTGACCCGCCGGCTGCTCGTGATGGAGCGACTGTCGGGGTTCGCCTTCGACGACGTGGCCGGCATGCGCCACGCAGGGGTCGACACCGAGGCGGTGGTGCGCACGGGGATGATCGCCTTCCTCGAGGGGGCCATGCTCTACGGCGTCTTCCACGGCGACCTGCACGGCGGGAACCTGTTCGTGCAGCCGGACGGGCGTACCGCCCTGCTCGACTACGGCATCACCGGTCGCCTCGACGAGCCGCGGCGGCGAGCGTTCCTGCGCCTGCTCATGGCCGGCATCAGCAACGACACCCGCAGCCAGCTGGCCGCCCTGCGCGACCTCGGGGCCCTTCCCGCCGACACCGACCTGGACGCCGCGGTGCGGGACCTGCGCCTCGACCAGCCGCCGCTCGACCCCACCACCCTCACCGGCGACGAGCTCGTGGCGGAGCTGCGCGCCCTGGTCAAGGCGCTTCTCGGCTACGGCGCCCGCCTGCCCAAGGAGCTCATGCTGTTCGTGAAGAACATGGTGTTCCTCGACGGCGCCATCGCCACGCTCGCACCTGACCTCGACCTGTTCGCGGAGATCACCAACGTGGCCGCGCACTTCGCCACCGCCCACGGCGAGCGCCTGTCGCGCGACATCGGCCTGGATCCGGGCTCCCTGGAGGTCGACCTCACCGGCGTCAAGGCCGGTTTCGGCGTGAGCGTCGACACCGAGGCCCTGACCTACCGTGAGCTCCAGCAGCGCCGTGAGGTCCTGCGATCGCGCCTCGGCGAGCGGGACGGCGCCGGCCGCCGCCGGCGGCGGTTTGGCGGTCGCCGGCGCCGGGCACGCCCGGGTGCGATGCGACGCGAGGGCGAGGAACGGCCGGAGTCCGACGACGCTCGGGCGGATCCGGGGACGGGAGCGTCGAGCCCGGGCGAGCCCGGCTACGAGGGCGACGCCCAGGTGAACGTCGTCGGAGGCGAGGCCGAGATCGCCCTGGAGGAGAAGCGCCGGGCCCTCGAGGAAGAGGCGGGCGCCGAGCCCGACGCCGGCCCGACGCCGCCCGCAGCCACCAACCGCTGAGGCTCCCCCTTCCGGCGCTGTCCCCCGCGGCTGCACCGGATCTGCAAATCTGGCCTTCTCATGTCGCTTCGAGCCCGAATCATCATCGCCGTGGCCGCCACGCCCGTGGTGCTCGTCACCCTGCTGTTCGCGGCGTGGGCCATCGATGCCCCGCCCGAGGACCAGGTCCTGCGCAACGTCGAGCTCGTCGACCGCGCCGTGGGGGGCCTGAGCCGGTCACGACTCGCCGTCGCCGTCGACGCCGTCGGCGACCGCTACGCCGGCGCCACCGTCCGCATCGAGACCCCCGACGGCGACCTCGACGTCGCCGGCGACCGGCTCGGCCTGGCCCTCGACGAGGAGGCCACCGTCGACGCGGTGCTGGCCGTGGGCCGCGACGATCCCCTCCTGCTGCGGCCCTTCGCCTGGTTGGCGTCGTTCGTGTCACCCCGCCAGGCGCCGGTCGTGGTGGCCGTGGACCAGGCGCAGGTTCGCGAGGTGCTGGCCGAGGAGGACCCGACCGACCGCCAGGCGCCGGTCGAGCCGTCGGTGATCGGCGTGGAGGGGCGGATCGAGGTGAGGCCCGGCGAGAACGGCCGTGGCCTCGTGCCCTCGGAGGTGGCCGAGGCCATCCCCGCCGCCGCCCGCAGTGGCGAGCGCCCGATCGTGGTGCAGGCCGAGCCGGCCACGATCGAGCCCCGCTTCAGCGTCGAGGATGCCGAGGCGCTGGCCGAGGAGGCCCGGGCGCTCACCGCCGAGCCGCTGGCGGTCTCGGTCGCTGGTGCCGCCGAGGAGGTGCCGGCGGAGATGCTGCGGTCGTGGGTGGTGTCGTTCCCCACCCCGGAGGCCCTGGCGCTCGATTTCGACCGGGCCAAGGTGCTGGAGGACCTCAGGGAGCTGCTGGCCGACGCCGGCAAGCGCCCGGTCGACGCCGGGTTCCGGGTGGAGGGCGGCGCCGTGATCGCCGTGCCCGGGTCCAACGGAACGGGATGCTGCGAGGAGCGAGCCGGTGACCTGGTGGTCGACGCCCTCCGATCCGGTGCCGCCGGGCCGGTCGAGCTCCCCGTGACCACGACCGAGCCGGAACGAACGCTCGAAGAGGCGCAGGCGCTCGGCGTCCGTGAGCCGGTGGGCTCGTTCACCACCAACTTCCAACCCGGTCAGTCCCGGGTCATCAACATCCACCGCATCTCCGACCTCACCCGCGGGGTGGTCATCGAGCCCGGGGGGACCTTCTCGGTGAACGGGCACGTGGGCCCACGCACTCGAGCCAAGGGCTTCGCCCCCGGCGGCTTCATCAACCGGGGCGTGCTCGAGGAGGCCATCGGGGGCGGCGTCTCGCAGTACGCCACCACCCTGTTCAACGCCGCCTTCTTCGGCGGTCTGGACTTCCAGGAGTACCAGAGCCACTCGCTGTACATCTCCCGCTACCCCTACGGCCGCGAGGCCACCTTGTCGTTCCCCAAGCCGGACCTCGTCATCGAGAACACGACACCCCACGGCGTGCTGATCTGGCCCACCTACACCGACTCGAGCATCACCGTGACCCTGTACTCGACGAGGTACGCCACCGGCGAGCAGACCGGTCAGC
>JAHWJR010000048.1:0-3378 GCA_019348335.1 Actinomycetota bacterium | reverse complement strand
GCCGGCAACTGCACCCGGGTGACCACCGAGCGCACCCGGCGCTACGTCGACGGCCATACCGAGGTCGACAGCGTCTTCGCCATCTACCGCCCGAAGGAGGGCGTCGACTGTTGAGCGCGGTCGACGTGGTGGTGGTGGGGGCCGGTCCGGCCGGGGTGGCCGCTTCCATCGAACTGGCTCGAGCCGGCCGCGAGGTGCTGCTGGTGGACAAGGCCAGCTTCCCCCGCGACAAGTGCTGCGGCGACGGGCTGACCGCCGCCGCCCTGCGCCACCTCGAGCACCTGGGCCTCGATCCCGGCGCCCTGCCGTCGTGGCAGCCGGTCGACGACGTGGTGCTGCACGACCCCGCCGGACGGGCCCTGCGCCTGCCCCTGCCCCGGGGGCGGGGCACGTTCGCCGCCGTGGTCCCCCGGCTGGAGCTCGACGCCGCCCTGGTCGACCGGGCCCGGGCTGCCGGGGTCAAGGTGGCCGACGGCCACCCCTGCACCGGCGCCGAGCCGGGCCCGGACCGCATCACGCTGGAGCTGGGCGGGCTCGGCCGGGTCGCCGCTCGCTACGCCATCGGCGCCGACGGGATGTGGTCGCCGCTGCGCAAGCACCTCGGTGCCTCGGAGCCGGCCCGGCCCGACCCCGAGGGGCGACCCGGCCGCCTGGGCGAGTGGCATGCCTTTCGCCAGTACTTCTCCTCGGTGGGGCCCGACGCCACGTCCGCCCTCCACGTCTGGTTCGAGCCCGACCTCCTGCCCGGCTACGTGTGGTCGTTCCCCCTGCCGGGGCGACGAGCCAACGTGGGCTTCGGCATCGAGCGCGGCCGCCTGCCGACTCGGGCCATGAAGGCGTTGTGGCCGGAGCTGTTGGCCCGTCCCCACATCCGCTCCGTGCTCGGTCCCGAGGCGGAGCCCGAGGGCTCCCACCGGGCCTGGCCCATCCCGTCGCGCCTGCACGACATCGGGCTGGCCGCCGCCGGCGGCCGGGCACTGTTCGTCGGCGACGCCGCTGCCGCCTGCGACCCCCTCACCGGGGAGGGCATCGCCCAGGCCCTCCTGACCGGCGCCCTGGCCGCCGGGGCCGTGGTCGAGGCCGGTCCCTTCGACGCCGCCGGCGCCGCTGCCAACTACGAGCGGGCCGTCCGCCGGGAGCTGCTGGCCGACATGGCCGTGTCGCGGGCGATGGCCGCGCCCCTCCGCCACCGCAAGGGGGTGCGGGTGGGCCTGCGCATCGCCGGCGCCACGGGCTGGACTCGGCGCCACTTCGCCCGGTGGCTGTTCGAGGACTACCCCCGGGCCATCCTGGGAACGCCCGGGCGATGGGCCGAGCACTCCCTCGTCGGCGACGGCGCCTTCGTCACCTGACTCGGTCGCCCTCCGGCCGGCGAGGCACCATGGCCGGATGCTGGATCGCCGTGACCTCCTGCGCCGCCTCCCGGGCGCCGCGGCAGCCGGCCTGGTGATGAGCGCCACCGGCCGCCTCACGAGCGACGATGCCGCCGGCGTCGCCGGCGACCCGAGAACCTTTCGCCACGGCGTGGCCAGCGGCGATCCCGAAGCGGAACGGGTGGTGCTGTGGACCCGGATCTCCGGCGCCGACGGCCCCGTGCCCGTGCGCTGGCTGGTGGCGTCCGATCCCGAGCTGCACGACGTGGTCGCCAGCGGGAGCACCGAGGCCCTCCCGGAGCACGACTGGACCGTCCACGTCGACGCCGGCGGCCTGCGGCCGGCCACCACGTGGTGGTACGCCTTCGAGACGGAGGGCGAGACGGAGGGCGAGACCGAGGGCGAGGCGGACGGCGAGCGGTCCCCCACCGGGCGCACCCGCACCGCCCCCGGGCCCGACGACCGGCGCCCGGTCCGCCTGGGCGTGGTCTCGTGCTCGTCGTTCTCGGCCGGGCGCTTCACCGTCTACCGGCGCCTGGTGGAGCGCGACGTCGACCTGGTCGTGCACCTGGGTGACTACATCTACGAGATCGACGCCGAGGGCGCCATCCGCTCCCACGAGCCCGGTGCCGAGCCCGTGTCGCTGAGCGACTACCGCGCCCGCCACGCCCAGTACCGCACCGACCCCGACCTCCAGGCGCTGCACCAGCAGTTCCCCGTGGCGGCGATCTGGGACGACCACGACCTCGACAGCGACGCCTGGCGGGGAGGCGCCCCCAGCCACGATCCCAGTCGCCACGGACCGTGGGAGGAGCGGCGGGCGGGAGCCCTGCGGGCGTTCCTCGAGTGGCTCCCCGTGCGCCGCACCGACCCGGACGCGCCCGAGCGCATCTGGCGCTCGGTGCCGCTCGGGGGCACGGCCGAGCTGCTCCTGCTCGACACCCGCCACGAAGGCCGGGACCAGCAGATCGACCACCACCATCCCGACCCCGGCGCCGCCCTGGCCGACCCCAGCCGGCGCATGATCTCCGAGGCCCAGGAGGCGTGGTTGACCGAGCGGCTCCGGGCGTCGCCCGCCGCCTGGCGCCTGCTGGCCAACCAGGTGGTGCTCTCGCCGATGCAGCTCGAGGTCCCGGAGCGCCTGGGCGGGGTGGGCCGGCGCCTGGGCCTGGCCGTCGGCAGCACGGTGATGAACGCCGACCAGTGGGACGGCTACCCCGTGGCCCGCCAACGGCTGCTCGACGTCATGGCCGAGGCCGGCGTGGGCCCGGTGGGTGTGCTCACCGGCGACATCCACTCGTCGTGGGCCTTCGACGTGCCCGCCGGCGCCCGACCCGACGACCCCCCGGTGGCCGTCGAGCTGGTCGTGCCCAGCGTCACGTCGCCGTCGTTCGCCCAGCTCGTGGGGATCGAGCCCGACCTGGCCTCGGCCGGCGCCGCCACGGTGGTGGCCGCCCAGCTGCCCCACCTCCGCTGGAGCGACCTGCACCACCACGGTTACCTGGTCGTGGAGGCCGGCCCCCAGCGCCTCCAGGGCGACTGGTGGCACGTCGACGCCATCGACGGCTCCGCCGAGGGCGAGCGGTTGGCCGCCTCGTGGGTGGCCGAGGCCGACGACGTGCGCCTCCAGCCGGCGCCGGCGCCCCTGGACGAGCGACCCGTCACCACCCCGCCCCCGCCCACGACGACGACGACGTCGTCCCCACCCGGTGACAACGGTCCGGGCCCGGGCGGCCAGCGACCCGGCGGTGTGCTGGGCGTGCTGGGCGCCGTGGCCGCGGTGGTGGCCGGACTGCTGGCGCTGCGCCGGCGCCGCCAGCGCTGAGCCTCTCCGTCACCCCGCGCCGTTCTTTGTCGGATCACCCCCGCCCACGGTGGTTCAGCCGACAAAGAACGGGGTGAGGGCGGGGTGAGGGCCGGGTGAGGGCCCACGCCCAGACCACCAGGGGGGCCTGCAGCGGGAGGCGGAGCCAGGCCGCCACCGGCGAGGCGAGCGGGAAGCCGG
>JAHWJR010000230.1 GCA_019348335.1 Actinomycetota bacterium | reverse complement strand
GGCTCACGGGGCGAGTCGAGGATGCCGGCGTAGTCCGCCCCGGTCACCAACGCCACGTCGACCGCCTTGAGCTGAGGGTCCTCCTGGAGCTGCGGCTCCTGCTCGAAGTACCGGGCGAGCAGCTCGGCTTGGGCCTGGTGGCCGGGGGCGTAGCGGATGGTGGTGGTCTCTCTGGTCGACGTGGCGTTGCCCACCCCGCCGCCCACGTTGAAGCTCGCCTCGGACAGCGCTTCCGCCGCCTCGCTGGCCTCTCCCTCGCGCCCCGAGCCGTTGAGCACCTGCACGGTCACCGACGACGGCTGCACCACCTCGCCGTCGCCCTCGGCTCCCCGGAACACATCGAGGATCTCCTCGGCCTCGTCCTCCTTCAGGTACTCGACGAGGGCGCCGCCGGCGGTGCGCCCCGGCTCGGTGGGCAGGCGGAACCGGCGCAGCGCCCCCTGGTCGAGCGACTGGAAGCGCTGGCCCAGCCGGAGCAGGTCCTGGGGGTCGAGCTCCTGGTCGAGGGTGAGGTTGCGCTCGGCCACGCCGATGAGCTGGTTCAGCTTGGCCGGGTTGATCAGCCCCTTGGCCAGCGCCGCCCGGGCGGCGCTGGCGATGAAGGTCTGCTGGCGCCCGATGCGGCCGATGTCGCCGGTGGGGTCGGCCTGCCACGTACCGTCGATGAACCGCTGGAAGTGGCGGCTGCGCACGTAGGCCAGCGCCTGCTGGCCGTCGAGGACGACACACCCGGTCTCTTCGATCTGCAGCCCGCTGGGGTTGTTGCCCTCGGCGGCGTTGTAGTCCCGGACCGGCGCCGGGAGGTAGATCTCCACCCCGCCCACGGCGTCGACCAGGCCCCGGAACCCGGCGAAGTCGACCTGGGCGTAGTGGTGGATGGGGATGTTGAAGTTCGACTGGATGGTCTCGACGAGCTGCGACGCACCTTCCTGGAAGGCGGTGTTGATGCGATTGCGCTCGCCCGTGCCGGCGATCTCGACCCACAGGTCACGGGGGAACGAGAGCATGGCCGCCGTCTCCGCCTTGGGGTCGATGCGGACCAGGAGGATGGTGTCGGCCTTCTGCGGACCGGCGTCACCCTCCCCACCGAAGGACTCCCGGTCCTGGTCGTCCTCGACGAAGGCCCGGGAGTCGCTACCGACCAGCAGGTAGTTCTGCGGCGCGCCGGGAGCCTTGTCGGTGAGGGAGCCACCCAGGGCGACGCGGGGGATGTTGCCGAAGCGGTAGTACGAGTAGCCGACCGTGCTCGCGGCGAGGACGCACAGCGCGATCAGCGAGCAGTTGAACGTGATGAGGAGGCGCTGCGGCCAGGTCCGGCGCAGGCGCGCGCCACTGCCGGCGGCGTCCATGTCCGGGCCATGGTAGCGATGGCGGGCGGTTCGACCTCTTTCCCGGCCGGGCACCCGACGCGTGCCGTCATCACTGCCGGACGTGCAGGCCGGGCGGCGATCCTAGGATCGCGGCGTGCCGCCCGACGTCGCCGCCCCGATCGCCGTGGTCGGTGGCTGGGCCGCCACCGGGCTGCTCGACGTCACCTCCGACCTGTCCGCCCTGGACGGCAGGGGCTTCTGGGTGGTGGTGGTGCCCTTCGCCGGGCCACCGGTCTGCGCCCGCTTCGCCCGACGGCGGCCGTTCGCTCCCGGGCCGATGGGACGCTGGCGGGGGCCGGCCGCCGGTGAGTGGTCCACCAGCCTCGACCGCGACCACTTCGTGCGGGGTGTGGAGTCGATCCGCGCCGCCATCGCCGCCGGCGACGCCCATCAGGTGAACCTCACCCGCCGGCTGTCGGCCCCGCTGCCGGCCGGCGCCGACGTGGTGTCCCTGGGCGACGCCCTGGCCCGGGGCAACCCCGCTCCCCACGCCGCCGTGGTCCGCCTGCCGGCGCAGGGGCTCCACGTGGCCTCGGCCTCACCGGAGCGCTTCCTCCGCCGCTCCGGTGCGGTGGTGGAGTCGCGGCCCATCAAGGGGACCGCCCCCGACCTCCGGAGGCTGTCGGGCAAGGACCGGGCCGAGAACGTGATGATCGTCGACCTGGTCCGCAACGACCTCGGGCGGGTGTGCGAGTGGGGGTCGGTCACGGTGCCGGGCCTGTGCGAGCCCGAGCACCACCCCGGTCTCGTCCACCTGGTCAGCACGGTGCGGGGGCGGCTGCGGCCGGGGGTGGGCTGGCCCGAGCTGCTCGACGCCACCTTCCCTCCGGGCTCGGTGACCGGCGCCCCCAAGGTGGCCGCCCTCGATCTGATCGCCCGGCTCGAGCCGGTGCCCCGGGGGCCCTACTGCGGCGCCGTCGGCTGGGTCGACGCCGACGCCGGCACCGGCGACCTCAACGTCGCCATCCGCACCTTCTGGTTCGAGGAGGGACAGGTGCACCTGGGCACGGGCGGGGGCATCACCTGGGCGTCCGAGGCCGGCGCCGAATGGGAGGAGACCGAGCTCAAGGCCCACCGGCTGCTGGCGGTGGCCAGCTCCTCGCCGGTGGCGGCGACGCGGTGAGGACAGCCTCGTGAGTGCTCCGCCGGTGTGGGTCAACGGCCGCCTCCTGCCCGCTGAGGAGGCCGCCGTCTCGGCGTTCGACCACGGCGTGGTGGTGGGCGACGGCGTGTTCGAGACGATGCGGGTCTACCGGGGGACGCCCTTCGCCCTGCGCCGGCACCTCGACCGCCTGGGCCACTCGGCCGCCGGCCTGGGGCTGGCCCTGCCCGCTCGCTCCACCCTGGAGGGGGCGCTGGCCGAGGTGCTGGCCGCCTCCGGGCTGGCCGAGGCCCGCTTGCGCCTCACCGTCACCGGCGGGCCGGCACCGCTCGGCTCGGGGCGGGGGGCCGGCCCGCCCACCGTGATCGCCGCCGTGGCTCCCCTCGACCCCGTGCCGCCCACCGCCGAGGTCGCCGTGGTGCCCTGGCCCCGCAACGAGCGGGGCGCGGTGGCCGGGCTGAAGACGACCTCCTACGCCGAGAACGTGGTGGCGCTGGCCCGGGCGGCGGCGGCCGGCGCCGGCGAGGCGATCTTCGCCAACACCCGGGGCGAGCTGTGCGAGGGGACCGGCACCAACGTGGTGGTGGGCGGCGGCGGGCGCCTGCTGACCCCGCCGCTGTCGTCGGGGTGCCTGGCCGGGGTCACCCGGGCGCTGGTGCTGGAGCGGTGCGGCGTCGAGGAGCAGCCCCTCCCGCTGTCGGCCCTGGCCGACGCCGACGAGGCGTTCCTCACCTCGACCACCCGGGAGGTCCAGCCCATCGCCACCGTCGACGGCCACCGCCTGCCCGAGGCGCCGGGGCCGCTGACGGCGGCGGCCATGGCCG
>JAHWJR010000047.1:4486-11157 GCA_019348335.1 Actinomycetota bacterium | reverse complement strand
GTCCCGCCGGTGACAGGACCCGTCCGGCGGACGTGGGCGGGCAGGGGGTGTCGGGGCCCCGCCCACCCTCAGAAGATCTCCAAGAGCCGGCAGAGGTAGTAGGCGGCGGGCAGGACGAACAGCAGGGCGTCGAAGCGGTCGATGAGCCCCCCGTGGCCGGGGAGGACGCTGCCCATGTCCTTGAGCTCGAGGTCCCGCTTGAGCATCGACTGGCACAGGTCGCCGAGCGGCGCGGCCACCGCGACCACCAGCCCGAGCGCGACGGCTGTCCCGGGCTCCCACGGGTGGAGGCCGATGACGCCCAGCACCAGCCAGCTGACCACGACGGCGACCAGGCCACCGCCGACCACGCCCTCGACGGTCTTGTTGGGGCTGATGTCGGGCGCCAGCAACCGCCGACCGAAGCGCTGACCGACGAACAAGGCGCCGGCGTCGGCGGCGGCCACCGCCACCACCACGCCGATGAGCACGCCGATGCCGTTCGGGAAGGTGAGGATCAAAGCGGCGAACGACCCCAGGAGCCCCACGTAGGCCACCCCGAACACGGTCACCGAGAGGTTCATGGTCGGTGCCACCCGGGTAACGCCGACCAGGTACCAGAGCAGGGTGAAGACCACGGTCAGGCCCAGCACCAGGGGCAGGGCGCCCTCGCCCTTCCAGTAGGCGGCCGCCACCATCGACACACTGGCCACCAGGCCGAGGAGGGTCGCCGGCTGGTAGCCGCCCCGTCGCAGGGAGTCGAACAGCTCGCCGGCGCACACCGCCACCACGGCGGTCACCAGCACCACCGCCGGCCCGGGGCCGAGGGCGAACACGATCAGGGCGGCAGCAGCCAGCACCGCCGCCGTCAGTACTCGCTGACGGAGCTCACCCCCGCCCCCGCCCTCGTCGGCGGGCGGCGTGCCCTCGTCCCACTCGTCGGGCTCGACCGGCATGCGGGTGGACCCCCGCGGTGGCCGCTCGCGAAGGGCCTGGTCTGGCGGGCCCGGGGCCCGCTCCACCCGGCGTGCGGCCGGCGGCGGGGGGGCGACCTCGTCGTCGTACTCGTCGAAGGAGAAGAAGTCGTCCGGAGCCGGGCGGTCGGAGGTGTCGAGCGCACCGACGCGGGTCTCGTCGTCGTGGAGCATGGACGTGTCGTCGTAGTCAGGCTTCTCCCAGTCACGGGACTGGTCGCGCCAGCGGGGCCCGGACGTGGCGAAGCTCGACCATGCCTCGAGATCGTCACCGGTGTCGTCGTCGCCCTTGGCCTCGGGCACGATGACCGGCACCTCTCCGCTGGGCGGCTCGGTCCAGGGCTGCATGGGGGGCGCCGGCGAGCCGCTCACGCGGGGTCGCGCCATGTCCGAGGCGTCCCCGCTGGCGCTGAGCGGGAAGCGCAACGCCGGACGGGCGTCCTCGGGAGGGGCCTCGGGCCGGTCGCCGTACTTCGGGGTCCCCATCCCCCGGCGGGGCGCCACGTCACCCCTCTCCATGACCTCAGCCGCCTCGTCGTCCCCGATGATGCGGACGCCCTCGGTGGGGTCGCCCCGCTCGCCGCCTGGTCGATTTCCGGCGGTGGGCATGGCCTCGGTGTCGTCGTCAGGGCGTTCCCGGAACGGGCGCTGGTCCATCGGGCCTCCTCGGTTGGCGTGGTGGTGCGTCGTGAGGGAACGTCCGGACACCCGCCGGCGCCCGGGACCGGGTGGTCTGAGCGAGGCAAGCGGGTTGGAGATCCATCACACCTCCAGCAGCTCGTGCTCTTTGTGTTCGAGCGCGGTGTCGATCTCGCCGACGAACCGGGCCGTGACCTTCTCGAGCTCCTTCTCGGCCCGCTCGAGGTCGTCGGCGGAGATCTCGCTCTCGCGTTCGAGCGCCTCGAGGTCGTGGCGAGCCGAGCGCCGCAGGTTGCGAATGGCCACCCGGCCCTCTTCGGCCATGTGCTTGACCACCCGGACCAGGTCCTTGCGGCGCTCAGACGTCAGCGGGGGGAAGCTCAGCCGCACGACGTGCCCGTCGTTGCCCGGGTTGATGCCGAGGTCGGAGTTCTGGATGGCCTTCTCGATGGCGCCGAGCGCCCCGCGGTCGTAGGGCTGGATGACCAGGAGCCGCGCCTCGGGCACGCTGAAGCCAGCCAGCTGCTGGAGCGGGACCTCGCTGCCGTAGTAGTCGACGTTCAGCTTCTCGACCAGTGCGGGCGACGCCCGGCCGGTCCGGATGGAGCTGAACTCGGCCCGGGTGTGCTCCACCGCCTTGCCCATCTTGGCGGTCGTATCCGCGAGGATGTCCTCGATCACCTGACCAGCGTACCGATTGGCTCGGACCCGACGAGGACACGGCGGATGTTGCCCCGCTCGAGCACGTCGAAGACGACGATCGGCAGCTTGTGGTCCATGCAGAACGTGATCGAGGTGGGGTCCATCACCTTCAGCCCGCGGTTGAGCACGTCCATGTAGGTCAGCTCGGACAGCTTGGTGGCCTCGGGGTGGGTCCTCGGGTCGGCGGTGTAGATGCCGTCGATGCCGGAGTGGGTCCCCTTGAGGATGGCCTCGGCCTCGATCTCGGCCGCCCGCAGGGCCGCCGGGGTGTCGGTGGTGAAGAACGGGTTGCCCAGCCCTCCGGCAAGGATCACCACCCGGCCCCGCTCCAGGTGGCGGATGGCCTTGCGACGGATGTAGGGCTCGGCGACCTGCGCCATCTGGATGGCGCTCTGCACCCGGGTCGGCTGGTCGAGGCGCTCGAGGGCGTCCTGGAGGGCCAGGGCGTTGATGACGGTCGCCAGCATCCCCATGTAGTCGGACTGCGCCCGGTCCATGCCGGCCCCGGCGCCGGTCATCCCCCGCCAGATGTTGCCGCCGCCCACCACGACGGCGACGTCGACGTCGAGATTCCGCCGGGCGTCGACGATCTCGGTGGCCAGCTGGCTCACCACATCGCCGTCGATGGAGTAGCCGCTGGCGTCGGAGAACGCCTGACCGGACAGCTTGAGTACGACCCGCTTCCAGCGGGCGGCACCGGAGGGCATCGAGTCGAGAACCTACCCGCCGATCTCGACCTGGGCGAAGCGAACGACGCGAGCGCCGCCCAGAGCCTGGCCCACCGACTGCTTCTCGTCCTTGACGAAGGGCTGGTCGAGCAGCGCCCCACCGGGCACGCTCTTGAAGAACCCGGTCATGCGGCCCTCGACGATCTTGGGCAGGGCCTGCTCGGGCTTGCCCTCGTTGCGGGAGAGGTTCTCCAGCTCCTCGCGCTTGGCCGCCACCACCTCGGGATCGAACTCGTCGCGGCTGAGGTGGGCAGGACGGGCGAAGGCGATGTGGATGGCCATGTCGTGGGCCAGCTGCTGGTCGCCCCCGGCGAGCTCCACGATGACCGCGTTCTTGCCCCGGTCGTTCTGGATGTGGAGGTAGGTGTCGAGCACGTTGCCCTCGGCGGCTTCGACGCGGACGACCCGGCCCACCTCGAGGTTCTCCTTGAGCGTCACCTTGAGGTCGTCGACGCGATCGGCCAGCTCGGCGACCGCCTGCTCGCCTCGTTCGGCAACGGCAGCGGCGAGATCGTCGGCCAGGGCGGTGAACTCCGACGACTTGGCGACGAAGTCGGTCTCGCACCGGAGCTCGACGATGGCCGCAGCCCGGTCGTCGACGCCCAGGGCCACGGCCCCTTCGGCGTTCTCGCGCCCGGCGCGCTTCTCCTGGGCCGCCAGGCCCTGCTCCCGCAGCCAGCGGGCGGCCGCCTCGGAGTCGCCGCCGTTGGCGTCGAGCGCCTTCTTGGCGTCCATCATGCCGGCGCCGGTCACGTCTCGGAGCCGCTTGACGTCCTGTGCGGTGAAGGTGGGCATGTCTACTCCTGGCCCGGGCGCGGCTCGCCGGCAGCGCTCTCGTCGCTGACGACCGGATCGGCCGTCATGGCGCCGTCCGGCTCGGAAGCGGCCGGTGGCGCCAGGTCGTCGCTGGTGCCGCCGGCGTTGGCCGGGGCCGCCTCCGGCCCGGACTCGCGGCCCGTCTGGACCTCACCGTTACCGCCGTGGGAGCCGACCGGCGAGTGCGCCGCCGAGCCGGGCTGGGTGTGCGGGAACTCCGAGGCCACGGCGACGTCGTCGTCGCGCGTGGGGATGGCGCCGGGCGTCGGCTCGACGGAATCGGACGGCGGCGCCTGGACGTGCGGCTCGGGCTCGCCTCCCGGCTCCTGGCCCATCTCCGGAGCTGCCTGCTGGGGCACCACCGCCTCGGTCTCCTCGCCAGAGCCTTCGGCCGCCGCCGGAGCTGCGGCCGCCATGCGTGCCTCGCGCTCGTCGCGCTGGCGGGCGGCGGCAGAACGAGCAGCAGCCTGCTGCCGGGCCCGCTCGGCCTCCTGCTCGGCGGTGGGCGGCGCCGGGCGGGCAGTTCCCTTCCGCTCGGCGATGTAGCGCCCTTCCTTGACCGCGTCACCGATGACCCGGCACATCAGGGTGCCGGACCGGATGGCGTCGTCGTTTCCAGGGATCACGTAGTCGATGAGGTCGGGGTCGCAGTTGGTGTCGACCACGGCGACGACAGGGACACGGAGCTTGTTGGCCTCGGTGACGCCGATGTGCTCCTTCTTGGTGTCGATCACGAACACGGCGTCGGGCAGCTTGGCCATGTCGCGGATGCCGCTCAGGTTGCGCTCGAGCTTCTCGAGCTCTCGGCTCTTCTGCAGGGCCTCCTTCTTGGGCATGGCCTCGAAGTCGCCCACGGCCCGCATGTGCTGGAGCTCTTGCATCTTCTTCACCCGTCCGCTGATGGTGGTGAAGTTGGTGAGCATCCCGCCCAGCCAGCGCTCGTTGATGTAGGGCATGCCGCATTCGCCGGCGGTGCGGGCGATGGAGTCCTGCGCCTGCTTCTTGGTGCCGACGAACAGCACCGTGCCGCCGTTGGCGACCAGCTCGCGCACGAAGCTGTAGGCGGTCTCGATCCGCCCCAGCGTCTGCTGCAGGTCGATGATGTAGATCCCGTTGCGCTCCCCGTAGATGAAGCGCTTCATCTTGGGGTTCCAGCGCCGGGTCTGGTGCCCGAAGTGGACACCCGCCTCCAGCAGCTGCTTCATGGTCACGACCGGTGCCATACGGCTCCCTTCCCAACGGTTGACGAGCTCGGACGCCCGCGCTCCGGGAAGGAGCGACCGCGGGTGGACGCCCGAGTGACGGACTGAGCGGGCCGCCAGTGTACCCGAGCCCGGCTGCGGGGCCGGCCCCGCGCCGGGTTCAACGGCCGGCGCCGGCGGCAGGCCCGACCGGCCCGGGGGTGCGCACCCGGATGGACGGCCCCGGCACGGCACGATCGGCCCACATGGCGCCGAGGCCGACGGCGAGGCCCATGCCGTCCTCGACCATGCCGATGCCCGCCGCCAGGGCCAGGTCGTCGGCCAGCTGCCGGCAGGTCGGTCCCCGGCCGGCCAGGGCCAGCTGCAGCTCGCGAAGGGTCACCTCGGAGCTGGGCAGGTCACCGTGGGCGGAGGGCCCGCTGAGGGGGACGAGCACGTTGGTCGCCCCTTCCAGGGAGCTGTTGAGGGCGGCGACGGTCAGATCGCCGCTGGCCGCCACCGATGTCACCCGCGTGCCTTCGGGCAGGGGCCGGTTGCGGAGCTCGGTGACGAGGGTCGAGGTCTCCGCCAGCTGGCCGGCGGCGTCGGACCCACCGTCGACCCGCCCGTCACTGGCCCAGTCGGTGACCGCCTGGGCCAGCGTCCCACTGGTGGTGGTGCCGAGGAGGGCGTTGGCCGTGGCCACGTCGGCGCCGTGGTGAGGTGACCCCAGCGTGATCAGGTTGGCCACCGGGTCCGGGCCGGCGCCGGTCTGGCCGCCGGGCCCGAGTGCGAGGCGGGCCACCACGCCGCCCTGGGAGTGGGCGATGACGTCGACCGGCACCCCGGGATGCTGGTCGGCGATGGCGTCGAGCAACGTTCGCAGGCGCCGGCCCGACACCCGGAGGTCACCGGTGGAGTCCTCCGGGTGGTAGTCGCTGACGGGAACGCCGGCCACGGCGCCCACGCCTGGTGTCCGCCCCCCGGCGTAGGAGAACTCGGCCACGTCGGCGTCGGCGTAGCCGAGGGCGGCGGTGTCGACACCGGTCACGCCGGCTCCGCCCGACGACGAGCCGAAACCACCGACGAGCACGGCGATGCGCCGACCGGGCAGAGGCGGCGGGGGCGGCTGCGACGCCGGGGTGCAACCCGCCTGCGCGTCCCGGAACCGCGACGCCCGGGCCCACAGCTCGCCGGCGTGGACCAGGAACGCGGGACCGAACGGGAGTTGCTCGGCATAGGCGCTGAGGACGACCAGCTGCTTCCACCGCGACCGCAGCTCCGCCTCGAGGACCTCCCAGGACTCAGCGGCGCTGTCACGGGCCCAGCGCATGGCCTGGCCGGCGGTGCCGGCGCCGGCACGTACGCCCTTCCAGGCCAAGGCGACCAGGTCCGCCAGCCAGCGTCGCTCCTGGGCCTCGCTCGCCGGGCGGCGCGCCTCGACCGGGATGAGGTGGACCTCGACGGGCACTCCGGCCAGAAGCAGGCTCGGGTCGAGGTAGCGCTCACCCGCCCGGGCCCCGAAGTGGAGGACCGGCCCCGCCGTCCCCACGACCTGGCCCCGGCCCACCTGCTCGCCCCGCCGGACGCCGGCGCTGGCCAGGAACGAGTAGCTGGTGCGGATGCCGTCGCGGTGCAGCACCACGACGTGG
>JAHWJR010000047.1:0-4386 GCA_019348335.1 Actinomycetota bacterium | reverse complement strand
GGCCGGCGGGAACGTGGGCATCGACTTCCCCCTGGACGGGTGGCGGCACAGGGGGAAGCGCCGGGAGGGGAAGCACCGGGCAGGGCAGTGGCGGTCCGCCGGCGAGCGGAGGCCGAAGCCGCGGGGCTCACGCTACCTCTACGGGCAGGGCGGGGGAAGGGCTCGTTTGCCGTTCCGCGGTCGGGCTGCGGGGGTGGTGCGGCTAGGCGCTTTCCCGGTCGGCGGCGCCGAGCTTGGAGCGCAGGTGGATCACGGCTTTGGTGTGGATCTGGCACACGCGGCTCTCGGTGACCCCGATGACCTGGCCGATCTCGTTGAGCGTGAGTCCCTCGTAGTAGTAGAGGCTGAGGACCAGCTTCTCCCGCTCGGACATCCGGTTGATGGCGTCGGCCAGGATGTGGCGCATCTCCTCGACCTCGTACGCCGCCATGGGCCCGTCGCTGTCGTCGGCCACCGTGTCGCCCAAGGTCAGGGACTCGCCCCGGTCGCCACCCACGAGCAGGATCTCGTCGAGCGCGGCCAGCCCGACGAACGAGATCTGGCCCAGGGTCGACTGCAGCTGGGTCTCGGTCACGCCCAGCTCGGCCGCCAGCTCGGCGTCGCTGGGGCTGCGCCGTTGCGCGCTCTCGAGCTTGGTGTAGGCCTGCTCGATCGCCCTGGCCTTCATGCGGACCGAGCGGGGGACCCAGTCAATCGAGCGGAGCCCGTCGAGGATGGCGCCCTTGATCCGCGACATGGCGTAGGTCTCGAACTTGTAGCCCCGCTCCGGCTCGAACTTCTCGATGGCGTCGATGAGGCCGAAGATGCCGTTGCTGACCAGATCGGCCTGCTCCACGTTCTGGGGCAACCCGACGGCGACACGACCGGCGACGTACTTCACCAGTGGTGAGTAGTGGACGATGAGGCGGTCGCGAAGCTCGACGTTGGCCGACGCCTTGTAGTCGGCCCACAGCCGCTCGAGCTCTGCTCCCTCGTCGTTCACGTCAGCCCCTGTCCGCCGGCCGGGCCCGAGGATGCGACGCCTGGTGCACCGCACGGAGCCGCTCCTTGCTCACATGAGTGTAGTGCTGGGTCGTCGCCAAATCAGCGTGCCCCAGCAGCTCCTGGACAGCCCGGAGGTCCGCCCCCCCGTCGAGCAGGTGGGTGGCGAAGGTGTGGCGCAGCGCATGGGGCGAGGTGGGCTCGGCCGCCCGCCGGTCGACGATGCGCCGGACATCGCGTGGGGTCAGCCGGCGTCCCCGGCGGTTCAGGAACACCGCATCAGCCGGTGAGTCGTCGTGGGTCAGGCTCGCACGCCCCCGCTCGAGCCACCCGGCCAGCGCCTCGGCCGAGGGGGCGCTCAACGGCAGCTGGCGCTGCTTGGACCCCTTGCCCCACACCCGTACCGATCGCTGCTCCAATGCCACGTCGTCGGGTCGCAATCCGCACAGCTCGGCGACCCGCAGGCCGCTGCCGTAGAGGAGCTCGAGCACGGCGTCGTCACGCAGCCGGACACCGTCGTCGTCGGCGTCGACCCTGGCCGGCGGATGATCGAGGAGGACGTCGAGCTCGTCGGGGCGCAGCACACGAGGCAGGCGCCCTCCGCCGCTCGGGGCGGACAGGCCGGTACAGGGATCGACCTCGAGTCGACCCGTACGCACGCACCACCGGAAGTAACGACGGACCGCCGAAGCCTTGCGGGCGATCGTGCGCCGGGCGTAGCGGCGGGTTCCGAGATAGGCGAGGTAGCGGCGCAGGGTGCGACGGTCGATCGCCCCGGGGCCGTGCAGGCCCGCCCGGCCCGCCCACTCCGTGAACGCCTCCACGTCGGCGCGGTACGCGCCGACCGTGCCGGCAGACACGGAGGTCAACGATCGGCTGAACTCGTCGAGCTCCCACGCCATGTCAACGCGACGGAGCACCGCCGGCGTGGACGGAGCCGCCCCCCCGGTCGTCGTCCCGGGGGACGAGACCGGGGAAGGGGCGGCCGTCCACGATGTTCAGCCGGTGGTCTCGGCGCCGGTTCGGGTGGGCGTCGCTGAACGCCCGCTCAGGCCGAGCTCGACCTCCTCGCTGAACTTGCCGCACTTGTCGAGCCCGTAACCGCTGGCCAGCTCGTGGTAGTTCTCGAGCGGGTCGCGCTCGCCGATGAGGCTGGTGGGGTCACGCCGGACCTCCTCCAGGCCACGCTGGCCGGCGTCGAGGATGTCCTTCACGCGCTCCCGGTCGTCCTGCGGCGGCGTGAGCTCGCGCAGCCCCTTGAGCTCCTCCTCGAGCGCCGGATCGACGGTCTCGTTGGCGAAGTCGGTGATCTGCTGGGCAGAGGGGATCTCCCCCTTCGCCGTGAAGGCGCGCTCGGCCGCCTGGGTGATCCGCTGCTCGGTCCGCTCGCAGATCTTGTTGCCCTGCTCGACGAATTGAGCTTTGCTCAAGCGCTCGCCACCGCCCCCACATCCGGCCAGCGACACCGCCAACAATGCGGCCACCGTCCAAGAACCAGCCCTGTGCATTTGCATGTCTTCCTCCCCCTGAGTAACAGCAGGCGGCACCCTAGCGCGCCGGCCCCGACGACGACGGAAGCGTCAACCGAACCGGTCGGCTCGTTGGAACCAGGCGCCGTCACGGACCACCTGGCCACCGACCTCGAGCCGGGAGAGCTCCACCGCCACGGCCCCCAAGGGCTCGCCGGCGCGTGCGGCGACCTGCTCGATCGTCGCCGGCTCCCAACCCAAGGCTCCCAGCACGCCGGTCTCGGCTGGTGCTGCCGCCGGGCCTCCCTCGCGGCGGCCGCGCCGGTCGGCGGCGGCGTCGAGTCCCAGCACCACGAGGACGTCGGAAGCGTCACGAACCACCCCGCTGCCGGCGGCGAGCAGGTCGTTGGTGCCGGCCGATGCCGGGCTGCGAACGGGTCCGGGCACCGCCATGACCGGACGCCCACGCTCGAGCGCCGACTCGACGGTGTGGAGAGAGCCGCCGCTGGTGTGGCTCTCGACCACGACGACGACATCGGCCAAGGCGGCGATGATGCGGTTCCGGGCCGGGAACCTCCACGCCTCGGGCCGGGTTCCGAGGGGGTACTCGGACAACACCACGCCCCCGTCACCCACCTGGTCCCACAGCTCGCCGTTGCCCCGCGGGTACACCACGTCGAGGCCGGTTCCGACCACGGCAGCGGGTGGGGCGCTCGCTGCCGCCAGGGCACCGCGGTGGGCTTCGGCGTCGATGCCGTTGGCCAGGCCGGAGACCACGCACACCCCGGCGGCGGCCAGGTCGTGGCCAAGGCGGCGGGCCGTCGACCGGCCGGAGTGGGTGCACCGACGAGTGCCGACGACGGCCACCCGGGGATGCTCGAGCACCTCCGGATGGCCGCGGTGGAACAGCACCGGCGGCGGCTCGGGGTCGTCGACCAGCACTGCCGGGTAGTCGGGATCACCGCGGCTGACCACGGCCACGCCGGCGGCGTCGTAGGAGGCCCAGTGAGCGGCCACGTCGAAGCGCGCCGAGGCCTCCCGCCATCGGGAGACGAGGGTGGGCGGAAGCCGCCGTGCGGCGCGGGCCACGCCGGTGTCGAGATGAGCCACACCTGCTCGCACCCGCTCCCACGCGTCCGCCGGCTCCCAGCGCCCGAGGAGAGCGGCAAGCCGCGCCGGGCCCATGCCCGGCAGGCCAGCCAGGGCCACCACGAAGGCGGCACGGGGCAACGACTCGGCTCCGGAGGTCATGCTGCCACCGCCCCGAGGTGCGACGGCTCGGCCCGCAGTTGCAGGGCCAGGCACACGTCCTGCTCGTCGAGGGGGCCCTCCCGTCCGGCCAGGTCGGCCACCGTGCGGGCCACCCGCCGTACCCGCTGAAGTCCCCGTCCGCTGAGTCGGCCCGATCGGAGGCCTGCCTCGAGCAGCGCCTCGGCCGCCGGCGTGAGCGACGCCACCTCGTCGAGGTGCGGCCCCGAGAGGTCGGCGTTGCCGACCACACCGCGCTGGGCCGCCAGAGCCCGGGCCGCCGCCACCCGACTGGCCACGGTCGCCGTCGACTCACCGGCAGGCCCCGCCAGCAGCTGATCGGGTTGAGGCCGACCCACCTCGATGCGAAGGTCGAACCGATCGAGGAGCGGGCCCGAGAGCCGGCGGCCGTAGCGGGCCCGGGCGGCGTCGCTGCACCGGCACGACCCCGGTGGGCCCCCCTCGCCGCACGGGCACGGGTTGGTCGCACCCACGAGCAGGAATCGGGCCGGGTACGAGACCGACGCCTTGGCTCGGCACACCCGTACCACCCCTTCCTCGAGGGGCTGGCGGAGGGCGTCGAGCACGTGGCGAGGGAACTCGCCCAGCTCGTCGAGGAACAGGACGCCCCTGGTGGCCAGGCTGATCTCGCCGGGGCGCATCCATGCCGTCCCTCCGCCGATCAACG
>JAHWJR010000004.1 GCA_019348335.1 Actinomycetota bacterium | reverse complement strand
CGTAGCGCCCCAGCAGCGTGAGCACCGTGGCCAGGGGGATGAAGGCGGCGACGAAGCCACGGGCCAGATCGACATTGAGGGCGTAGAAGGCGATGACGACCAGGGCGAGGAAGCGCACGGCGGCGTTGAACACCCGGCGGAACTCCTCGGAGCCCACGCCCAGAATCCGGGGCTCGTAGCCGCCGCCCACGGCCATGACCGTGAGCCAGACGGGGATCATCAGCACGGCCACCAGCCAGTACGGCACTCCGGTGGCGGCCAGGGCGACCGGCGAGCTGGGCGAGCCGAAGCGCACGACCTGCGCCACGGCGCCGGCCAGACCGACGGCCACGGCGTCCATGGCGAGCAGCCCCAGCCGGTAGCGCCGCTCCCAGCCGGCCAGCCCCACCAGGGGTTGCCGGGAAGCCTCACGGCCGGCCGCCGTGCGATCGCCGTGCAGGTCCAGGCTCATGGGCACTCGCTCTGGTGTGGCAGGACCACGAACGCTCCCGTCGGGGCACTAGGCAGCGTCGGCGAAGGATACACCGCGTGTGTCGAGCACCCGGGTTCGCCATCGGATTCCTGCCACGCCTTCGGCAAGCTCGCCCACGAGCCGCGCTGGCAACAGCCCCCCAACCGCAGCGGGTAGTGTGCCGAACGGAAGGAGTGGTGGGCGTAGGAAGCTCGCCATGTCTTCTTTCCGCCCGGCACTAAAGCAGACGTTCGATGCAGCCGATCAAGCCCAGGCGGGGGCACTACCGGAGGTGTTCATGACAAGAGTGGTGGTGTGTGGCGCGGGCGGTTTCATCGGCGGCCACCTGGTTCAGCACCTGAAGCAGGATGGCTGCTGGGTCCGTGGGGTCGACGTGAAGGCGCCCGAGTTCGGCCCTTCGGCCGCCGACGAGTTCCTGCAACTCGACCTGCGTGACCGCTCCGCTTGCGAGGCGGCGCTGTCAGTCGAGGGCGGGTTCGACGAGGTGTACCAGCTCGCCGCTGACATGGGAGGCATGGGCTTCATCCACTCCGCCGAGTGCGAGATCATGCGCAACAACGCGCTGATCAACCTCAACGTCGTCGACGCCGCCGCTGCCGCCGGCGTACCCCGCTACTTCTTCTCGTCGTCGGTGTGCATCTACCGCGACATGGAGCCCGGCGAGCCGGAGCTCGACGAGGTACAGGCCTACCCCGCCCTGCCCGACAACGAGTACGGCTGGGAAAAGCTCTACGCCGAGCGGGTGGCCGAGGCCTACGGCCGCCGCACCGGCATGGCCGTGCGCATCGCTCGGTTCCAGAACTGCTACGGGCCCGAGGGCACCTGGCGCGGCGGCCGCGAGAAGGCGCCGGCGGCCATGTGCCGCAAGGTGGCCGAGGTCGACGACGGCGGCACCATCGAGGTGTGGGGCGACGGCACCGCCGTTCGCTCCTACACCTACGTCGAGGACCTGGTCGACGGCATCGTCCGCATCATGCGCTCCGATCTCACCGGGCCGGTCAACATCGGCAACCCCGAGTACGTCACGGTCGACGAACTCGTCCACACCGTTGCCGAGGTGGCCGGCAAGCAGATCGGCATCCGCCACGTCGACGGGCCCGTGGGGGTGCAATCGCGAAACTTCAGCAACGCTCGCATCAAGTCGCTGGGATGGAGCGCCAAGTACCCGCTTCGCCAAGGCATCGCCCTCACCTATCCCTGGATCGAGGCACAGGTTCAAGAGGCCGGGGAGTTGGCTGGTGGCCCTGGGCGGTGACGACTCCGCTCACGAACTGACCGCAGGCATCTGGCCGCTGCAGGTAGTGCTGACAAGACGGTCCCGGATCTGCCGGCCCTGCCGGCGGCATGGGGCACCGAACCCTCAGGGATCGACGTGACCGACCGTCCGATCGAAGAATCGCCCGCTGACCTCGCGGACCGGGTTGGCCGGGACCCCGGCATAGAGGCACCGGGGCTCCTGGAGCGTGCCCCTGACCACGGCACCCGCCGCCACCTGGCTCCGGGGGGGAATCTCAGTGCCAGGGAGGATGGTGACGTTGGAACTCACGATCGTACGATCGCCGACGCGGACACCGGCGACGCGCTGCCGGTTCGCCACCACATCGATGAAGTGCGTGAGGACAACCGACCGGACGCCGGCGAGCAAGGCGAAATCACCGATCTCCACCCCTCCGCTGCAATCGATGTAGTGGCGGGAGGTGACGGCGCCGTGGGCGCCGATCCGCAGCTGGCCGTTGTGCTCATTGCCGCGCTCCAGGAACGGCTGTCCGGCGCTGAACCAGTTGAACTGCCCGATCTCGGCATGGTCGCCGACCGACACGCTCCTCAAGTTGCGAAACACGTTGAAGTGACCGAGCCGCGCCCCCTCCCCGATGTGCACGTGTCCGACCCCGACGAAAAGCGACACGCCCACGACGGCTGTCGGATGGACGTACCAGCCGAGCATCCGTCGGTACAGCGCCGACCTCCATCGCCTCGGCGTCAGACCGATGAGCACGGCCAGGACCCGAGACCCCGTCTTCCCTCGATCCGATCCGCCGATGGAGTTCCCCCTCCGTCGCGCTGGCCGATCTGCTAGCCAGCCGTGCTCGCGACGGACCGTAGCGCGGCACTACCGGGCCTGCGGTGACGGTCGTTCCCGCATCCCATCAGCGCGGGACTACCCTCCTTCCGACCTCAGGAGAGCACGGGATGTGGAAGCCGAAGCTGCCGACGACCTACGCCGAGCAGACGCACGCCAGTCCGTATCGCGTCATCCGCTTCGCTCACCACCGCCGGCACAGGCAGGCCCTAGAGATGGTGCTCTCGGCGCGGCCCGAGGTCCTTCTCGACTACGGCGCTGGGGACGGGCATCTCGTGGCGGAGCTTCTCGAGCACGACGTTCCCTGGCTCCGCCAGGCCATCCTCTACGAGCCGATGTCGGAGATGGGGGTTGTTCTCGAGAACGCACTCGGGAAGTGGATTTCGGCGGGACGGGTCGAGATCGTCAAGCATCGGGACGAGCTGTCCGGACTCGCCGTGGATCTCGTGCTGTGCATGGGCGTCCTGGAGCACCTGCCTCTGGCCGAACGACTCGCTTTCTACGAGCTGTGCCAACGCAAGCTGTCGTCGGCGGGACGCTGCATCGTCGATGTGCCCGTGGAGGTCGGGCCCACCATCCTCGCCAAAGAATTGGCGCGTATCCTCCTGAAAGGGCGGCTTCCGGAGTACTGCCTGAAAGACCTGGCCAAGACAGCGGTTGGCTTGAAGGTGCGGGACCACAAACGATTCGATCCGTTGAACGACGCGCAGTTCATCCATTACCACACCGGCTTCGACTACCGCCTCCTTCACGCCGAGCTGTCGGATCGTTTCGACGTCTGCGGTCCCGTGGCAACCCCTTTCCCGAAATTGCCCGCTTGGTTGGGAAACCAAGAGGTCTTTTTCGTCGCCCGAGTGAAAGGCCGTGCCCCCACACCGCCTCGGGAACCACCAACGTGAGCGTTCAGCATTCCCACCCCGGGCTTCGCGCACGAACGGTCATAGGCCTAGGAATCCTCTTGCTCGCCGGCATCGGCATCGGTCTTGGTCACGCTCTGCTAGTCGTCGTTATGTGCTTCGGATTAGGTCTCGTGGCGTTCTGGAAAGACAGGCTGGTCGACCTCGTCATTGCCATCGGCATGCTGACCATAAGCTTCTCGGGGATCGAGATCGGGCCCGTCACGACCCCGGATCTCTTCCTCGTACCGGCCGCCATGATGCTCGGGTTTCGCCACGTGGTGTCGTGGGACAAGAACGTGCCCCTGTGGTTGCTTGGGTCAGCGGCAACGATCTTTGTAGCCGGCTTGCTCTCACAGGTGGCGTTTGGAAACCTACCGAGCCGAAGCATCGTCATCCTTGTACAGCTATGCATCTCCCTCGTCTACGTGCCCCTAGTTGTATCGCTTGGCGTCCGGAACTCAAGCCAATTACGCCGTTTGAGCGCTCTCTTCGTCATGTCCGCCGCGATAAGCGCATCCTTCGGCTTGCTGGAGTTCCTCGGCATCACGGATGTCGCCAGCCGCATCAGCGGGTTCTCCGGCTTTCCCTACAACGGTGGTCGACCGGCAGGCTTCACCGCGCATCCCAACCAGCTCGGTCTCGTTTGCGTGCTGGCGTTCCCCTTGGCCATGGAGCTCTTCCGCCGCAGCCGTCTCTGGGCCAGTTCCTTGCTGCTGCTGGTCGCTGGCGTGATGGTGTCCGGGTCGCGAACCGCGCTGGCAGGGCTCGTGGTCGCCGCCTTCGTCATGCTGTGGATCCGCGGTACCATCTCCACGACTCGACTGGTCAAGGGGACCGTGGCCCTGGCCCTCGTTGGCGCCATGGCAACAGCCGCCGGGGTCGATGTCACACTCGACCGCGTCTTTTCCGATGACAACGCCGTCGCCGAGGCGACAGAGGCGCGAACGGACAGCGTGCGAACCGCTGTCAGCGACATCAAAGCCCATCCGCTGACCGGCGTGGGCTTCGGCGGCAACGCCCACAGCCTGTACGTCCAGATCCTCCAGGGTGCCGGCGTGTTCGCACTCGCCGGGTTCGCCTGGTTCGGTCAGCGGACCCTGCGGATCGCACGTTCCATGCGTGCTCATCCGCTCGCGGGCGCAGCCGGCGCTTCAATGATGACTTGGCTCATCACCGGGCTCGTGCACCCCGGGCTGTACGAACGGTATCTTTACGTGCCGGCAGGCATCATCCTTGGTGCTCGCATCCTCGCTCGGAAAGGAAAGGAGTCTGAGGGCGCGACCGAACCGGCTGAAACCTCGACTTCAGGCGCCTCGGGGCCCACCGCCAACGCTGACTCACCGGGAGCCCCGGGGCAAGCAATGCCCCCTGGCACAACCCCGGCTTCGTCTCGATTGCCGGGTGCCCGCATCGAAACTTCTCGAGAGCGACGACAGGTGCGTCATGGACATCGGCGCCTGTCCTCGAGCGAGTTCTCCTGAGATGACGCTCGGACTATCGCACGGAGAGATGGCCCGCCCGTCCAGGCTCCGGAATGCCATCCGCTTCTTCGCGTACGTGCGGGACCACCCGGCGAACGTCTCCCGACCGTGGCGCCAGGTCGGGGCGGCGGCTCGACTGCAAGTCGCGGGTCGACTGTTCAACCGACGACAGCTGGTTCCCATCGGAACGCACTCCATGATGTGGGCAGATGTACGCCATGGAGCCTCCGCCAAAGTGGCCGGTGCCAACCCCCCGGACTGGGCGGAGATGCTGGCTTGGCGCAAACTCCTAAAACCGGGCGACACATTCGTCGACGTGGGCGCCAACGTCGGGACGTACACCCTTTGGGTAAGCGATCTGGGCGTCCGCGCAATCGCCGTCGAGCCCGATCCGACAGCCCGTGCGATGCTGTCCGAGAACCTCGCTCTCAACGGCTACGACGTCGAGGTCCTGCCTGTTGCCCTAGCGGGTGCACCAGGAACGATGCGGCTGACCTCTGGGCTCGACGGCGCCAACCACCTGGTTGCGAGTGACATGGCGGCGGGCGACGCTCAAGAGGTGCCGGTGGAGACGCTGGACAACGTCATCGGCGACCGGACCATCGCCGGCGTGAAGATCGACGTTGAAGGAGCTGAGTCGCTCGTCCTCAGCGGAGCCCAGCGAGCATTGGAGAACCAACGGATCAGATGTCTGCAGCTGGAGTGGAACGAAATGTCTCGAGTCCTGCTCGGGGACGGCCGCCAAGAGCTCGCGCGGATGCTCCGGTCGTTCGGCTACCGGTTCTTCCGGCCAGACCGCACTGGTGAGCTCTGGCCGCTCGACGACGTGGACGACGAAGGACCAGACATGTTCGCGAAGCCAGCGCCCTGACCGTTTGTAGTCTGGAGAGAATGTTTCTCCCGGTCCCGCACCTCGATGCACCGCCAGTGGACCACGTTCGATGACGGCCCTCCATCGGCAACAGCTCCGCGCACCCGATTTCTTGATCATCGGAGCGCAACGCAGTGCTTCGAGCTACCTGCACCACTGCCTACGTGAGCACCCACAGCTGTTCCTCCCGCGCAATGAGGTCGTCTACTTCGAGGACCCGGACTACGAGCAACGAGATGCCGCTTTCCTGTCACGGCTGTTCGCAACGGCGGCGCCCACGCAGCGGTGTGGCTTCAAGCGTCCAGAGCTGCTCTCCCGACCCGAGTGCCCGGAGCGGATCTCCCAGGAGCTCCCGGACGCGCGCCTGGTCGCCGTTCTACGGGAACCGATCAGTCGAACCGTGTCGGCGTATTTCCACTACATGCGGGCCGGGGTGCTTCCGCTGGCCCCGCTCAACGTCGGGATCCGCCAGATCCTTGGAGGTGAGCTCGATGCCGAGTTCCCGAAGGCTCGGGAGGTGGTTGACTACAGCCGCTACGGCGAGCACCTCCTGCGGTATTACCAGCTCTTCCGACCTTCATCGATCCTCGTGCTGCTCGACGAGGATTTCCGCCAGGGCGCTCTTGCCACACTGGAACGTGTCCATTCCTTTCTCGGCGTACGGCCCGACTTCGTTCCGTCGATGCTCACCGAGCGAGCGAACTCGGGCGTCTACTCGCTACCGCGCCTGCGTCTGCTGCGGACAGGAAGCCGGTTCGTCTACCGGTACCGCCGTGGGTCGCGGTATGTCTCCCTGCGCGACAACTGGAGGACCCGGGGCGCCTACCGAGCGGTGCGTTGGGC
This sequence comes from Actinomycetota bacterium, assembly GCA_019348335.1. Classification (GTDB taxonomy): domain Bacteria; phylum Actinomycetota; class Acidimicrobiia; order Acidimicrobiales; family CADCSY01; genus JAHWJR01. Next base: position 27,499 of record JAHWJR010000004.1, on the reverse strand, counting down.
CGACCGTGCTGCTCTCGCCCCCTTGTACGGCAACGCAGCGCCTGAGCTCGCCCATGACGTGCGGGTCGAGCTCACCAAGCTGTTTGCCTCCGACCTGGATCAACTCGAGGCCCTGTTAGACCGACCGCTCGACCGCTGGAGGGAAGCAGCCGCCTAGAAGCGAAAGAAGATGCCGTCCGCCTGGAGCAACTGCCCAGAGCGGCGGTCCCAGAAGCCAGGCTCGATCGACATCAGGGTGAACCCTTCGTCCATGAGCTTGCTCACCATCTGATGGAGCAGGGCCTGCCCTTCATAGAGGTGCACCAAGGAAAGCTCCAGCTGCAAGCCAGTGATGCGGGCCAGCTGGTCGCCGGCACCAGCAAGCACCTGCTCCTCGTATCCCTGGGCATCGACCTTCACAAAGAGGCGATCATCGGCTTCGATGCGATCGCTCACCACCTTCTCGAGAGTGGTCATGGGAACTCGGCACTCGCCCACGTACCCCGACCGCACATCGGCATCCTGGTGCGCCGGAAGCATCTGGAGCACAGAACTGCTCTGGGAGTTCCCGGCCACGTGCATGACGACCTCGCCGACGCATTCGCCAAGGGCGACATTCACCGCCTCCCAGTCACCGTCGGTGGACGACGCGGATTCCAGCATCGCAAACGGCTCCGGCAAAGGCTCGAACGACACGAGCCGACCGCCGTACCCGGCGGCCCGCATCGTCTGCCCGTACTGGCCTGCGTGCGCCCCCACGTCGAACAGGACGTTCACGTCCCGAGACCGCAAGAGCTGCAACCGGCGGCTCAACAGATCGTGCTCGTCCAAGGACCGGACGAGATCGAAGCCGAGCCGGTGCAACGTTCGCCGTAGCAGGAGGACTGAAGTGGTACGGAGCTGCATTTCTCAGCCGGGCCCCCCTGACAGGCGCGGACGGTCGAGACCGCCCAGGTAGCCCTCCCCCAGAAACAAGAACGTGTTCCGCAGGCCCACCCGGTGACCCACCCGCTGCCAGATCCCCGCCGGCGTGGACCAGTACGTCTCCAAACCGTAGTGCTCGAACGCCTCACCCAGTACCGCCGCCAACGCCTCCTGGTCGACGCCGTTCCGTACTACGTGGTACTCGACCATGTCCGCGGGATCATCTTCGTCATACACGCCGCGAAGCCGTCGAGCCAGAGTACGGGCACCCTTTCGATAGTGGCCTCTGGTCGTACGCCACGAGAGGTACGCAAACCGGTCGAAGAGGCGAGTGGCACTGGACACGGTCGCGTACCACAGCGGATCCTGAAGGCTCAGAAAGGTCCCGCCAACGGCGAGGTGGTCGGCCACGAGCCGACGGACGAACGAAACGTAGTCAGGTATGTGGTGAAGCACGGAGGCGCACAGCACCAAGGAGAAACGCTCCTCTCCGAGCACCTCGAGAGAACCGTCCGGGTCGAATCGGCCGCGGAAGTTCTGATTGCTTCCGTACCGGTCCTCCAAGCGAGCGAGTGAGGGCCGGGACATCTCGGTAGCTGTCACCCTCCCACCGGCAGCAAGGACCGGCTCGGTGTACCCGCCGTGGCCAGCGCCGATCTCGAGCACCGTCGGGGATAATCCCCGGTCACCCACGTCTCGCAAGCGGCTGAGCACATGAGCCACAAGCGGGTCGTACAGCTGGCGGTGCGCTAGATGCGGGCTTCCCGCCCGGTAGTCGTAGGTGGCATCGAAGGTCCGTTCTTGCAGGTCCTGCACGTTCACGTGCCGTCAGCCTCACCGTTGGCGGAGGCCCGACGTTGAAGGAACACGAAGAGCAGTGACGACAGGGACTCTGGCATGTGCCGCATGACAACACGGGCGGTTCTTGACGCTGAAATCGAGTGACCGAAGTATGCGGGCATCCCGTTGTGCATGTAACTGACGTCGATGAACGCTTCGGGTGGGAAGTGCTCGCGAAGGGCATGACGGGTGTTCAGACGGTACGCCGTCGGAAACACGTCGTGCGCCTGCCGTGCAGGCTGGAGCCTCCGCAGGAGTGGGGTGTGCAGTCGGTTCGGTACCAGCCTCGCGCCGACGCCGATGTAGCCCCAGCGGTTGGGCGTCCGGGCACACAGCCAGCCACCGGGTCGCAGAACTCGTGTGAGCTCCCGAGCAGCAAGCGCCGGCCGGCGGAGGTGCTCGAAGCAGAAGTCGGACACGATCAGGTCGACCGAGCCGTCCTCGAAGGGGAGCGGCGCGTCCTCCTCCACCACGAGAGCCCGGTCCAAAGAGGGATTGCTCTTCACGACCGGATCGATGTCAACACCTACGACCTCCGCCACCTTTCCCTTGATCACCCGCAGTTCACGACGAATGGCGACTGGGTCGTCCACAGCATCGCGACCCCGCCCTGCTCCGAAATCCAGGACCGTCATCTCCGGAGACAGCAACGCGTTCACCCGGGCATAGAACAGCAGGCTCCCGTCGGCACGGCTGAAACCACCCGCCCGAAGCTCAGGATAGAGCTGGCGAAGGACCGGACCCCCGTCGGGCGTGCTCTCGTGGTCGAGCGGCGAATCGACCGTCATCCGTGACGCCCCACCAAGCCATCGCGGATGGTAACGAGCTCATCGTAGACCTTCGTCAACGCTGCCACCGTCCGCTCAGGAGAAAAGTGGCGGTGAGCTGTCTCGGGACCTCGGCGGCCCATCTCCCGGCGGGCACCGCCGTCGGCGAGCAGCCGGTGCAAGGCCGGCCGGCACGACGCCGACGACGGCTCGCAGACGACGCCGGACCCTTCGGCCGACACGACGTCATGGATGTAGACCTCGTCGGAGACGAGGACCGGCAGCCCGGCGTACATGGCCTCTACCACGGCAATGCCAAAGTTCTCGTTGAGGGAAGGAAGTGCGAAGACGTCACTGGCGGCGAAGGCGGACTGCTTGGCTGACCCCGTCGCGAAGCCGCACCGAGTGCTCCAGTCCACCATGTCGTGCTCGTGAAGCAGGCGGTTCATCTGCGCCATATGAGCCGGTTCTCCCGTGCCGACCGCCATGAACCACAAATTGGGGAACGAAGGCTTGAGCCCTGCCAAGCTCGGGAGAAGGAACTGCAAGCCCTTCTTAGGGTGGATGCGGCCCAGGAGGAGGACCACCGACGCGTCGGAAGGGATTCCATGCTGCGCCCGGAACCCGGCGCCGTCGCCACGCTCCCGGGGCGGGGGCACCGGCAGGGGCAGGATGGACTTCCGGGGGTTGGTACCGAAGGTGACCACGCGATCTGCTTCGCTCTGCGATGTCAGGACCAAGGACGCGGCGCCTTCCAGGACCGAACGGAAAAGAGTCGGGCCAAGCACCTTCTTGGCGAGTGTGTGCTTCTGGAGGTCGAAGGGGTCAAGGGACCCGTGGGGCCGGACGGTGTAAGGCGTCCTGGCGCGTCGGCAGGCGCGCGAGGCATAAAGCGGAACGAGAGAGAAGACCCCATGGATCTCCACCAGGTCGAAGTGGGCGACGTTGGCGTCCAACCACCGTCGGAGCGAGGGCGAGCGGAAGTTGTGGCGGGGGAAGCGGCGATCGAAGACCCGGCTAGGGACGTCCGCGTACTCGCCCTTTAGGTGGCTCAGGTCGTCGCCGGAAGCGGCGGTGGACACAAGGGAGACGTCCACGCCGTGCGTCACCAACCCGGCACACGTGTCCAGGGCGGCCCGAGCCGTACCTCCCATCCGAAGGTCCAGACTGTCGATGACATGGAGGACCCTCACAACGACACCCCCATGCCAGCTCCCTCCGCGCCCTTCGTCGACGCTGTAACAGCGGTTCCTGAGGCGGCGGAAACATCCGCTGCTGCGCGGGCGTCTCGCGGGCTTTCCGAGGAGGCCGCCAGGTCTTGCGCCGAACCCATCGCCAATTGTCGCCAGTGGACGATCGCACCCGCGATCTCCGCCGCTGCAAGTCCCCAAGCCGCGCCCACGGCTCCACCGAGCACGGCGCCACCCGTCGCGAACCCCAGTCGAACGGGCGCGACTGCGAGGCGAGCGTTCAGGCTGCGTCGAGCAAGTGCCATGGCCCGCAGACCGATGAGGGAGGCCATCTGCGTCGCCAGCGCGGCGGCAGCAAGACTCAGCGGAAGCACCACCTGGCGCGCCCCTGGCCAGCTGTCGCCCAGAAACGACTGGCCGATTGCATCAGGCAGCACCATGAGGGCACCACCCGCCAGCACCGCGACACCTGCCATAGCGGCTGCGGAGACCAAGCAGAGGTTCCACACACGGGCGGGAGCGCGCCGGTACAGCCGCACTGCTTCGGGGACGGCTACCACGGCCACGCTGGCGAAGAGCACATTCAACGGGCCCAGCAGCAAGTTGGCTGCTCGGAGGGCGCCGAAGGCGGCAAGGCTGGTCACCGCAGCGATGAGGAAAAACGACAGCTGCCCTGACCCTCGGCCGACGGCGTACTCCGCCACGAAACGAGGAATGAGATCGCGGTGGGAACGCCACCACCATCGGGCCTGGCCAGGCGCGGGAAGGGCGCGCGCCTGAAGGGCGCCAATCGCTGAGCAGGCATAGGCACCGACGCCCCACGCCAGGATGGCGGTCACGACGGACACCTCGGCCACCGCGGCCACCGCGGCCAGGGCTGAAAATTGCACCACGGCCCACAGCAGGTCGTTTGTGGCTGCTGCGGCGGGACGGCCTTGGACGAAGAAGGCGAAGCGCCAGGCGTCCTGCAGGAACAGGCCAGGCATGCAAAGAGCCAGCACCAAGAACCCGGAACGCAACACGCCTCCGGTGAGCAGCGCCACGGCCACGCAGATCGCTGCGCCTACGAACCCGGTGAGCAGCGCCGTACCCACCGAGGCCTGCACTCCTTGCCGCTGTTCGCTCGGTGGCGAGGCGCTGTAGCGCACGATCAACACCTCGGAGCTGGCAGCACGAGACAAAAGTCCCAAGAGGATGTACGTGAGATAGACCGCGGAAAATGCGCCGAAGTGCTCCAGCGAGACGGAACGGGCGACGACGACCCCGAGCACCACGTTGGTGGCACTCGACAAGACCTGGTCTACGACCCCCCATGCGGCCCGCCCCCCGGCGGCCATTCTCCCAGGCCGGACCACGGAAGCCGTCATTGCGAGATCGTCGTTGCCTCGATGGGCTGAGTGCCACTGCCCCCACTGGCCAGCCCCGCGACGAAGCGCTCCGCACGGGCAAGCAGCGTGGACCGATCGAGGTGTTGCTCAGCGAAGACGCTCGCCGCGCTCACCAGACGGTCCTTCAGGTGCTGGTCGGCCACAAGGTCCGAAACAGCGTCGAGCAACGTCGCCGGATCCTCCGGCGCCACCACCAGCGCGCCTCCTGAACGCTCCAGCTCCCGAGCTGTGACCCCGTCGCGACGCACCGCAGCCACCACGGGACGCCCGGAGAGGAAGTACGACGTGATCTTTCCGGGAAGCGACATGTCTCGTACGCTCGCCCGCTCGTTCAGCACGAGGACGTCGGCGGCGGCAAGGACGTCCATGAAGACCTCCGCTGGCTGCGGATCAAGGAACTCCAGCGCGTCCACGTCCTGCCCCAGCGACTCCAGGCGTTTGCGATCGCTGCCGTCACCCATCAGCACGAACCGCAGCGGTCGGCCCTCCGCACCGGCGAGCCGCGCCATTTCCACGACATTGTCCAGCCCTTGCTTGTACCCCATGTTGCCGGCATGGAGGACCACAGAGACATCCTCGTCCCAACCCCAGGAGCGCCGGATCTCACCGGCTCGACCGCTCGGTCTGGAGACATGGGTCCAGTTCGGAACGTCGACGATGCGGTCGGCGTCGACGCCCGCATCGAGCAGGTAGGGCCGGAAGCTCTGCGTGATGACTGAGATGGCAGTGGCACGTCGCGCTATGCCGGCTTCGACAGCACGCACCGGCCTGGCCATCGCGGCGGCGCCGGGAACCCCGCTCTGAGCTGCCGCCGGGCTCACGAGGTCCTGGATGATCAAGCCGTACGGGACACGGAACCTCCGGGCCTGGAGCCGCGCGATCACTCCACCGCTGAGGCTCGGCACCACGCCCACCACGCAGTCTGGACGACGAAGGGACGTCGCGGTGGCCCCATGGGCGAGGAACGTCAGCTCATACAGGCCCCGCCGGGCTGCGGACTGGGACCGGGGGACGTAGTGGCGGAAACGCTGGACCTCGACACCATTGCGCTCCTCCCGCGCACGGAAACGGCGGCGGTAGGCCGAGCTCACGCGCCAGCGTGGGTAGTGCGGCATTCCTGCCAGGACGGTCACCTGCCACCCCCGGGCCGCAAGGTGCTCCGCCAGATCGGTGGTGTAAGGAGCGATCCCGGTCTCTTCCGGGGCGTAGTTGATGCCCACGAAGAGCACACTCCTACCAGGCCCATGCATTTCGGCGCTCTGCGGCTCTTCGACGCTGGCCTGCGGTGGCGTCTGCGTCGAAGCTTTCGTGTCACCCACACCCACAACCGCACTGTAACGGTCGAGACTCACCATCTGGAGGTCTCGGCGCCGCCCGGGTCAGTGCCCTGCCACGCCGCCCGGCGGTGCACTCGTGGAGGAGGGAGCGGGTCGACGGCGGCTGCCGTTCCCGGTTGGCTCGGCGCCATTGGCGCCCGCACCGTTGGGCGACGCCCGGTCGGCCTTCCCTTTGGCACCTTCAACCTGCCGGTACCCGTACCCGTACCCGTAGCCGTAGCCTCCGCCCTGCTCCACCCCGTTGAGCACGGTCCCGACCAGGTTGGCGTCGACCTGCTGGAGCATCTCGAAGCTGCGCTGGTACTCACGCCGGGTGGTCTGTCCGGCCGTGCCGACGAGGATGGTGGCGTCGACCATGCGCGAAAGCACCATGGCGTCGGTCACCGGCAGCACCGGGGGCGAATCGACCAGGACCACGTCACACTCCCGGCGCAGCGCGGTGAGCAGGTCGCTGGTCCGCTTGGACGCCAGCAGTTCGGAGGGGTTGGGGGGCGGCGGGCCGGACGCCAGCAGGGCCAGGCGCTCGCCCTGCACCTGTTGAAGGGCGGCCGACAGCGGGACCTCGCCCAGCAGCACCGAGGTGAACCCCACGGCATTGTCGAGCCCGAAGAACTCGTGGACACGCGGCCGGCGCAGGTCGCAGCACACCACCACCACCCGTTGGCCGGCCCGGGACAGGGCCACGGCCAAGTTGGCCAGCGTGGTGGTCTTGCCCTCGGAGGCGTTGGGACTGGTGAGCTGGATGATGCGGAGCGGGTCGTCGAGTGAGAGGAACTGCACCGACGTGCGCAAGGAGCGGTAGGCCTCGGCGACCTGCGAGGTGGGATCGCTGACCGACACCACGCGGGGGGTCGCACGGTCCTTCCAGCCCGCCACCGCAGGGATGAGGCCGAGCACGGTGACGCCGGGCATCACCCGGTCCAGGTCGTCCTTGCCCTTGACCGTGTCGTCGAGGTGCTCACGCAGGAAGGCCACGGCCACGCCCAACATCAGCCCCACCACCAGCGCCAGCACGGCGTTGCGAACGGGCTTCGGGCGCACCGGCGTCGTCGGCTCGGCCGCCGCCGACACCAGCTGGGCACCGCCGGTCTGGGTCAGGTTCCGGGCCAGCTGTAGCCGGTCGAGTTGCTCGGCGTAGGCGTTGCGCTGGTTCTGCAGTGTCTGGCGGACCGCGGCGTTGTCCCCCTCGAGTCGCTGGCGCTCGGCCTGCAGGGCCTGCCGCTCAGAGGCCAGGTCGGCCTCCCCGATCCTCCGGTCAATGTCGGTGATGGCGGCGTCGAGGTCATTGATCTGGCGCTCGATGTCGTCGACCTTGGCCTGCACCTCCTCGCTGGCGGCGAGCAGGTCGTCGACCAGGGCCTGGCGCCGGCTGGCGATGTAGGTCTGGGCATAGGTGGTGGCCACGTTGGCCGCCTCGGCAGGGTCGGTGCTCTCGGCGCTGATGGTGACGACGTCCGAAACCTCCTGGGGACGAATCGTGACCTCCGGCTCCTTGCCCAACTCGGCTGCCACCGCCTCGCGCACCGAGCGGGACCTCATCACCGCCACCGCGTTGTTCACGCGGGTCTGGTCGACGCGGAACTGCACCTGGTCGGCGTCGGGCGAGAAGATCTCCTCGGACGACCGGGGTTGGAGCAGCACCTCGGCGCTGGCCTCGTACACGGGGGTCTGCACCAGGCTGACCGCCACGGCGGCGAGGACGACGACCGCCACCGAGACCAGGACCGACCACTTGCGCCGCCGGAGCACCGCCAGGTAGTCGCGGAGCTCGATCTCCTCCGAGTCGTCGAGGGGGGCCATCGCCCGGTGATGGTACCGGCGAGCGCCTTGCCATCTGCGGCATGGCCCACGCCCGTCGCCCAGTGCGCGTTGTGTGACGTGCTGCGGGCGGTGGGGCCTGCAACCATTCCGGCGTGCTCCCCTCCCCCGGCTGCACGGCCGTCGTTCCCCGCTAGTGCCCACCGCCCAGCTCCTGGCGGTGGCGGCCGTCGCCGCCGCTGTCGCCGTGGTCGTCACCGGGCTGTCGCTGCGGGCCGAGCGCCTCGCTGAACAGCCTGACGCCTCACGCCGGCGCCGGCGGGGACCGTCCAACGGGAGCGTGCTGATGGTGGCCACGGTCGCCGGCGCGCTGTGGGCCGGAGCTCCCGAAGGGCCGGCACTGCCCATCCTGGCCGTGGCCGTGGCCCTCGGCTTGCTCGGCCTGGCCGGGGATCGGCGTCGCCTCCTGCCGTCGCTCCGCGTGGGCGCCGAAGTGGTGGCAGCCCTCGTCATCGTGGCACTGGGCATCACCACCTCGGTCACCGCCACCGACGCCACCGATGCCCTCGTGGTCGTGATCGTGGTCGTGACCCTGGTCGAGGCCACCCGGCTCCTCGACGCCGCCCCCCGTGCCGCTGCCGCCGTGCTGGCGCCGGCCGCCGCCGCCCTGGGCGTGATCGCCGCCGGCGCCGGCCAGCCCGAGGTGGCCGTCCCCGCCCTCGCCCTCGCCGCCGGCCTGGCCGGCATGCTGGTGGCCGGCATCCGCCATCCGTTCTGGCTGGGCGACTCCGGGTGCCTCTTCGCCGGTTTCGCCCTGGCCGGCCTGGTCACCGCCGTGGAGCCGGCCACGCCCAGCCCGCTCAGCCTCGCCGTGGTGTTGCCCGTGGTGGTCATCCCGGTGCTCAACCTCCTGGTGGTGGCCCTCGACCGCCTCCGCCGCCGGCGGCCCCTCACCCAGCGCCGTCCCGACGGCCTCCCCCACCGGCTGCGGACGGCCCGCCTGCCGTGGTTGCTGGTGCTCGTGGTGCTGGGTGGCGCCCAAATCCTGGTAGGCGCGGCCGCCGTGGTGGCCGACCGGGGCGACCTGCTCGTCGCCACTCCCGTCCTGGCGGCGGCAGTGCTGTCGGTCGTGGTCCTCGCCCTCGCCCGGGGCCAGGTGCACTCGTCGGCCACGCCCAGGTTCCCAACCACCGCCCGCCTGGCCCTGCTCGGGCTGGTCGCCGGCGCCGCCGTCCTGGTGGTGCCCGCCACCCTGGCCCTGGCCACCAGCGCCACCACCATCGCCGACGGAGCAGCCGCCGCCGAGCGGGGCCTGGCTCGCGCCCGCCAGGGAGAGGTCGACACCGCCGGCGCTGCCTTCGAGGAGGCCCGGGACGCCTTCGTGGTCGCCGACGGCCGGCTCCGGGGGCCGCTGACCTCGCTGGGCCTCGGCGTGCCCCTGCTGGGCCCCAACCTGGCCGCGGCCCGGACCCTGACCGGGGTGGGCGCCGACCTGGTGACCTCGGGCGCAGCGGCGGCACGGGCGGCGCCCGGCACGCTCCAGGTCTCGGGCGGCGTCGTCCCCCTGGAGGAGATCCGCCGGCTGGCGCCCGGGCTGGCCGACACCGCCGCCACGCTGCGCCGGGCCCACGAGCGAACGGCCGGCATCGAGCAGGCTCACCTGGTGCCCGTGGTGCGGGACCGGCTGGTGGGGCTGGACGACCGGCTGGCCGAGACCGCCGACGAGGCCGAGGTGGCGGCGTTGGCGGCCGAGGTGCTCCCGCCCGTGCTCGGCGGCGGCGGCCCCCGTCACTACTTCCTCAGCGTGGAGAACAACGCCGAGCTGCGGGCCACCGGGGGGTTCATGGGCAACTACGGGGAGCTGGTCGCCGACCAGGGCCGGCTCCGCCTGGAGCACCTGGGCCGGGTGCGCGACCTCAACGAGGGAGGAGCGGAGGTCCGCACCGTCGAGGCCCCCGACGACTACCTCGCCCGTTACACCCGCTTCGAGGTGGCCACCACATGGCAGAGCGTGAACTTCTCACCCGACTTCCCCACCGTGGCCGAGGTGATCTCCCACCTCTATCCCCAGTCGGGCGGGCGGCCCATCGACGGGGTGGTGGGCATCGACCCCGTCGGGCTGGCCGCGTTCCTCCGGCTCACCGGACCGGTCACCGTCGACGTCTGGCCCGAGCCCATCACCGCCGACAACGTGGTCGACATCAGCCTCAACCAGGCCTACATCGCCTTCGAAGCCGACAACGAGGACCGGATCGACTTCCTCGGCGACGTGGCCCGGGCCGCCGTCGACGCCTTCAGCGCTCGTGAGCTCGGCAACCCCGCCCGCATCATCGAGACCCTCTCCGACGCCGTCGCCGGCGGCCACCTGCGGGTCTGGTTCACCCGGGCCGAGGAGCAGGCGCTGGTCGAGCGGGTGGGCCTGGCGGGCGAGGTGGAGCCCGTACCATCCGACTCGGTCCTGTTGATCAACCAGAACGCCGGCGGCAACAAGCTCGATTACTACCTGCGCCGGCGCTCCAGCTACGCCGCCGAGCTGGTGCCGACGGCAGACGGGGTGCAGGTGACCAGCCAGCTCGAGGTCACCCTGGAGAACACCGCTCCCGCCGAGGGCCTGCCCCAGTACATCATCGGGCCGTTCTTCCCGGGCAACCCCGCTGGTCTCAACACGACCTACCTGTCGGTGTACACCCCGTTCGACTTCACCGGCGCCACGCTCGACGGGGAGCCCCTGTCGATGGAGGCCGAGGACGAGCTGGGCCGGCGGGTGTACTCGGAGTTCTTCGACCTGCCCTCCCTGTCCTCGAGGACGGTGACCGTCGACCTCCAGGGCGAGGCGCCACTCGCCCCCGGCGGGTGGTACGAGCTCGACCTGCTGCACCAGCCCTTGCTCGTACCCGAGGAGATGAGCGTGACCCTCGAGGTGCCGGCCGGCTGGCGCATCGCCGAGGCCGAGGGCGCCACCGTGACGAGGTCTGGGACCGCCACCGCCGAGCTGGTGCTCGACCGGGATGCCACGGTGCGGGTGCGCATCGAGCGGGGCTGAGTGACGACCAGGCGTAAAGACTCGACACGCGGGGGTAGAACCGGCATACTGCTCACGCAGGAAGCTGATCGAAGACGCCCAGACACACTCTGACCGCCCGACGCCGGTGGACAACCGGGAGGTATTTTGATGATTCGCAAGATTGCCGTCGTCGCTGCGGCCATGAGCCTGTTCTTGACAGGTGCTGCTGAGGCGGGCGCGAACGACCCTCTGTACCCGCCCCAGCCCGACGTGACCGTCGTCAAGGTGGTCAAGACCGTCGAGAAGGTCAACAAGGTCAACAAGGTCCCGGCCAGGCAGGGCCAGCTGCCCAAGACCGGCGCTGAGAGCCTGCCCCTCACCCAGATCGGCGCCGGGCTGCTCGCCGTCGGTGCCGTGCTGGTGCTGCTCGAGCGCAACCGCCGGGCCGCCCAGAGCCAGCACGTCGACATCAGCTGAGCTCCCGAGCCTGCTGCACCGATTGACCGGCACCACGGTCGAATCCTGACGATGACCCCGGCGCTTCGCCGGGGTCATCGCCGTTCCCGTCGCGTCGCCGCCCCTTCGCCTCCCGTGTCCGTCCCGGTGCGTGCACCATCTCGCTCCGGCCCCTCCCGGGGCCCCGTCGGTGGTGCCCGACGGGTCAGTGCCGGCGCCTGGATCACGCTGGGGGCCATCGCCGTCCCGGTGGTCCTCGGGGCCCTGCTGCCCCAGCTCACCTCCGCCTTCGCGTTCCGTGACGTGGTGCTGCTGCTGTTGGCCGGGGTGCTGGCCGCAGCGGCGTGGCTGCATCCCTCCGCCTCCATCGTCGCCACCGTGGGCGCCTTTGTGTTCTCCGCCCTGCTGCGACGGGTGTTCCCCGCTGCCGACCCCTCGGCGGACATGGCCGCCATCTTCCCCTTCGTCGTCGCCATCCCCCTCGCCGTGCACGGGCTGCGCTGCCCCAAGCCGGGAGCGGTCACGCTGCTGTTGATCTGGGCCACCGTCGGCGCCGGCCTCGCCATCGGCACGCCCCTCGTCGCCCTGGCCGGTTGGTTGAACTTCGCCGTTCCGCTCCTCGCCGCCTTCGGCGTGCGGCGGATCTCCGGGGGGCTGTCGGTGTTCGCCCGTGCCACGGTGATCTGTGGCTCCATCGCCGCCACCTACGGCATCCTCCAGTACTTCATCGCCTTCCCTTGGGACGTCACCTGGCTGTTCCGCTCGGGCCTGCGCAGCGCCGGCACCTTCGGTGAGGCGAACTTCCGTCCCTTCGGGACCCTGCCCGCCCCCCAGACGGCGGCGACGCTCAGCGCCGTGGTGATCCTGCTCATGGTCTTCCAGCGCCAGCTGGTGCGCCCGTCCGCCCTGCTGCGGGGCTGGGCCCTGTCGTCCTCGGCCGTGTTTTTGCTGTTGACCCTGGCCCGCAGCGTATGGCTGGGCCTGGCCGCGGCCCTGGTCGTGGGCGTGCTCGCCACCAGGGGCCGGCCGGCGCGCCAGCTCGTGGCCTTCGTCGTCGTGGTCATGGGCTTCGTGCTCATCGCCCCCCAGGGCGACATCGTCGTGGAACGGGCGCAGACGTTCACCAACCTCGACGAGGACAAGAGCTACAACGCCCGCCTCGACCTGGTCGAGCGGGCCGCTTCCCTGACGTCTCCCTTCGGCGTGGGCGTGGGCCGGTACTCGTCCGGCAGCCGGGCGGCGAGCGACGCCACCCTCGACAACGGCTACCTGGTCGTGCTCGGCGAGCTGGGGCTGGTGGGGCTGATCCTGCTGGGCTGGGCGCTCTTCTGGCTGTCCCGCCACTCGCGCCCTTCGGAGTACGGGTTCCTCACCCTGCTGGTGCTCACCGCCGCCGGCAGCTTCGTGTTCGGCAACCTCCCCGGCATGCTGTTGTGGACGCTGGCCGGCGCTGGCCGTCCGCCGGACGAGCCAGAGGACGAGGCCGGCTCCACCGTGGCCGGGAGGGGCGCCGGCCGGGCGTAACTGCACAGAGCGGTACCTACGGTGTGCCTCTACCATCGACACATGCCCGCCGACCGTGACGACCCCACCCCATCCGCAGCGAGCGGCGAGGTCGAGGAGTCCGACCGCGTGCTCACCCTGCGGGCCGATGCCGTCGACTGGCGGGAGGTCGACGGGCAGGTGGTCGTGCTCGACCGTGCGGGCTCGGTCTACCTGGCGGTCAACGCCGCCGGCGCCGCGCTGTGGCCGGCCATCGTCGAGGGCGCCACCCGCTCGCAGCTGGTGCAGGTCCTGCTCGACACCTTCGACGTGGAACGGGCCCGAGCCGAGCGCGACGTCGACGTCTTCGTGGCCAGCCTCGCCGAACGGGGGTTGCTCGAGTCGTGAAGATCAAGGGCCTGAACTCGGCGCGGGCGATGTGGTGGGCCCGCCGCACCGCCCGCCAGGTGCGCACCGACCTCGACGCGGGCGGCATCGATCACCTCGTGGTCCCCCCGCCGCCTCCCCTTCCGCGGGGGTGCCGGCGCTGGGTGGCGGCCGTGCTGGCGTCCCGAGGCGACACGTGCCTGGTCCGATCGGCGGTGTTGCAGACCTGGGATGCCGCCCACGGACGCCCACGCGACCTGGTCATCGGCGTCACCGCCCCCGGCGAGGGGTTCAAGGCCCACGCCTGGCTCGACGGCGAGCCGGCCGAGGCCTCCGCCGGTTACATCGAGGTGAGCCGGCGGCCACCCCCCGGGCCGGCACCGCCAGCAGGAGCCGGAAACGGCAGCCCGTCAGCCGGCGGCAGTGGCCACCAGCCGCTCGATCAGACGGGGAAGGTCGGCCCACGCCCGTGAGCGGTGCACCCGCCACATGGGCAACCCGACCAGCTCCAGCAGCCCCGCGCCCGGGAGCCCGATCTGCTGCAACGTGACATGGGGCTGCAGCGCCGGCAGCCGCTCCACCGGGGGCACCGGCTCGACGGAGACCTCGTCGCCCACGCCCAGCACGAAGAACCCGCCCAACGGCACGGTGGCCGGCGCCGGCGGGAGCAGCACCCGGTGTCGCTGGCCCTGGCGCACCTCGACCAGGTCCTCACCCTCGAGGCGTCGAGCCGTCTCCGGGCGCAGGTCGAGGGTGCGGGGGCCGGCGCAGGCCTGGCCGTCGTCGATGACCAGCAGGTCGTCGCACAGCACCCCATGGCCGGCGCGGGCCAGGTGGGCCAGAGTCGTGCTCTTGCCCGCCTCCCGGGCCCCCAGCACGCCCCACGCCCGGCCGCCGACCACCACGCCGCCGGCATGCAGCGCCACCCGGCCGTCCCAGCGGGCAAAGACCAGCCCCACCGCCGACAGGCACGGGTGCGCCAGCTCGTGGCCCTCGGGCGGGCGGGGCTTGTGGAACCGGGCCACCCGTCGCTCGCGGTCGAACACGGCGTGGCCGCCGCTCAGGAGCGACAGCACGGCGCTGGACGGGCCGAACGATCCCGCGGCCGGCGGGTCGGCGAGCAGCGACGTCCACTCCAGCTCGACCGCCGGCCAGCCGGGCAGCGGAGGCCCGATCATGGCCGCCGCCAGGTCGACCACCTCCCCGGTGAGCGTCAGCCCGTAGCATCCTGCCCGTGCCGTCGAGGGCTTCCGGACAGCCGAGCCCGCCGCCACGGCAGGGCCCTCCGGTGGCAACTGAGCACCCAAGCCCGGCGATGCTAGGCCACGACGGGGCTCCGGCCGGCGCCGGCTTGCGCCTGGCGGGGCTCGAGAAGCGCTTCGGGAAGCTGGCCGCCCTGCGCGGCGTCGACCTCGAGGTCCCGTGGGGCGCCATCGTGGCCGTGCTCGGCCCCAACGGCGCCGGCAAGAGCACCCTGCTGCGCATCCTGGCCACCACCGTGCTGCCCGACTCGGGGCACGCCGAGGTGGCCGGCCACGACGTGGTGAGCGACTCGGCAGCCGCCCGGCGTGCACTGGGGCTGGTGCTGGGCGACGAGCGCTCGTGGTACTGGCGCCTGACCGGCCGGGACAACCTGGAGTTCTACGCCGCCCTCCACGGCCTGCGGCGACCGGCCGCCCGCCGGCGAGCCGACGAGCTGCTGGCCGCCGTCGATCTCGCCCATGCCGCCGACCGCCGCTTCGACCGCTACTCGTCGGGCATGCGGGCCCGCCTGGCCCTGGCCCGGGCCCTGCTCCACGAACCTCCGGTGCTGTGCCTCGACGAGCCCACCGCCACCCTCGACCCGGTGGCGGCGGCGTCGTTCCGGGCGCTGGTGCGCCGCCAGGCCGACACGGGCCGGGCAGTGCTGTTCACCACCCACGACCTCCACGAGGCAGCGGCGGTGGCCTCCAACGTGGTCGTGCTCGCCGCCGGCAAGGTGGCGGCCAAGGTCGACGATCGCCCCGACGCCGCCCGCCTCGAGGCGATCCTGATCGAGGCCGCCGGCGCTGCGTCGCTGGAGCCACGGTGAGCCAGACCTCGGCGGTGCCCGTGGCGCCGCTCCGGGCGCGCTGGAGGGTGTTGACGCCGGCCTTCGTGCGGCGGGACTGGAAGATCGCCCGCTCGTACCGGCTCCAGTTCGTGCTCGACCTGGCCGTGGTCCCTCTCGCCCTGGCCCTGTTCTACTTCCTCGCCGAACTGGTGGAGCCCTCCCGGCTGCCGGCCGACGCCGACCTGAGCAAGGGCTACTTCTCCTACGCCGCCGTGGGGCTGATCGTGCTGCGCATGGTGCAGACGGCCCTGACCTCGTTCTCCATGAAGTTGCGCACCGAACAGACCAGCGGCACGTTCGAGACCCTCCTGGCCTCCCCGGTGTCGCCGTCGGCGGTGGTGCTGGGCAGCGCCACCTTCGAGCTGCTGCGGGCGCTGATCGGTGGGCTGGTCACGCTGCTGGTCGCCTCGCTCTTCGGTCTGCGCATCGAGCTGGGTGTGGGCTCCATCGTCGGTCTGGTCGTCGGGCTCCCGGCCCTGGTGGTCACCTTCGCCGCCGTCGGCGTGCTCGTGGCCTCGTTCGCGGTGGTGGTCAAGCAGGTCACCGCCCTCATCGGCCTGGTGACCACCGCCCTCGGCCTGCTCGCCGGCGCCTACTTCCCCATCGACCTGCTGCCCGGCCCGCTCCGGCTGGTGGCCGACCTGCTGCCCTTCACCTGGGGGGTCGACGTGCTGCGGGCGGCGCTGCTCCGGGGAGAGCTGGCCACCGGGCGGCTGGTGGCCCTGGTGGCCTTCGCCGTCGTGTCACTGCCGCTGTCGCTGTGGTTGTTCCGGCTCTCGGTCGACCGAGCCCGCCGCAGCGGCACCCTCACCCAGTTCTGAGCAGGGAGAGCCTCCTTCTCGTGCCGCAGACCGGCCGGACCCCGATCGAGCCCAAGCCGGTGCGGGCCACGGCCCTGGAGTTGGCCTCGGGCAAGCCCTTCGGCGAGCAGCCGACCCCGCCACTGCCCTCCGTCGGGCCCGACGTGTCGCCCAGGGCCGCCCTGGACGACGCCCTGCGCCCCTGGCTGGTCACCGGCCGCTGCTTCGCCGGCTTCTCGGGGGGCAGGGACTCCTCCGCCGTCCTGGCCGTGGCCACCGATCTCGCCCGCCGCGAAGGCCTGCCCCTGCCCGTCCCGGTGACGCTGCGCTACCCGGGTGTGGCCGACGCCGACGAGTCGGGCTGGCAGGAGCGGGTGATCGGCCACCTCGGCCTCGACGACTGGGTGCGCATCGACGTCGAGGACGAGCTCGACTACCTGGGACCGCTCGCCACCCGCCTGCTGCGTCGTCACGGGGTCATGTGGCCGCCGTACTTCCACTACGAGCACGTCCTGCTCGAACAGGCCTCGGGCGGCGTGTTGCTCTCCGGCCATGACGGCGACGGCGTGTTCGGGTCGTGGCCATGGGCGGGCCTCTCCTCGGTCGCCCGCCGGCGGCGGCGGCCCCGTCGGCGCGATCTCATCGACCTGGGCGTGGTCGCGGCACCGCCGCCCCTGCGGAGGTGGGAGGCCCGCCAGCACCGCCTCCCCCTGCCCTGGCTCCGCCCCGGCCCCCGGGCGATGGTGGAGTCCGGCGTGGCCGCCGAGGTCGCCAGCCAACCCCGACGTTGGGACCGGTGGCTGCCGTGGCTCTCCCGGCGACGCAGCCTGGCCCTCGGCCTGGCCACCATCGACGTGCTGGCCCGGGACTGCGGCGCCAGGGCCGTGCACCCATTCCTCGACCCGCGGTTCCTCGCCGCCCTCGCCCGCCACGGGGGCGGGCTCGGCTACGGCGAGCGGACCGAGGTCATGCGGGCGTTGTTCGCCGACGTGCTGCCGGGCGAGGTGGTCGCCCGCAAGGCCAAGTCGAGCCTCGGCGGGGGCTTCTGGCGGGAGACCAGCCGGGCCTTCGCCGCCCACTGGGACGGCCGCGGCGTCGACGAGGACCTGGTCGATCCCATGGCCCTGCGGGCGGCGTGGTCGGCATCCCGGCCCAAGATCGGCGCCGTCGCCCTGCTGCAGGGGGCGTGGCTGACCGGCGAACAGCCGTTGCCTCCTTCCGACCCGAGCTCCGGCCCGGTCGAGGATGTTTGACTGTGGCCGCAAGAAGGGATAATTTGCCCTCGGGCCCGGACCTGGGTCCGCTTTCCTGGTGAATCGAACCGAAAGGGACCACATGCGTGACTACGAAGCTCCCGAGATGACCGAGATCGGTCGTGTCGAAGAGCTCACCCAGACCATCGTCGTGCTCGCCCAGGGCGAGACTTCCTGATCGACTTCCCCCTTCCATCCCTCGGCTACGTCGAGTAGTCGCGCACTGGTCCCGAAAAATGGCGGACACCGGGGCGGAAGAGGGAAGAGCAACCTGGCACTGGCGCCGTTTCGACGGCGCCAGTGGCGCGTCCGGGCCCGGCGCCGCCGGCCTCAGCAGCGCTGCGCTTCCTCGGCCACCACCGTGCGCAAGCGGGTGATGAACGCGGCCTCGTCAAAACAGCCGGCGTGGGCGAGGATGGCCGAGGCGTCCCACGACCGGTCGAGCAGCGCCTGCACCGCCGGCGCTACCTCCTCGGGCTCGGGCCGGTCGAAGAACACCGCGGTGGTGCCCTCGTCCATGGTGTCGAGGTAGCCCCCCCACCGCAGGGCGGCAGTGGGCTTGCCGAATGCCGCCGCCTCCAGCGGGGTGAGGCCGTAGTCCTCGTGGGAGGCGGCCACTAGGCCGGCGCAGTTGGCGTAGAGCCAGCGGACCTGGGGGTCGGGCACCACACCGAGCAACGTGGTGTTGGCACCGAGCAGCGACTCCAGCCGTCGTCGCTCAGGTCCCTCGCCCACCACGACCAGGCGGTGCTCCGGCAGGCGACGGAAGGCACTGACGACCGCATCGACGTTCTTGTAGGGCATGAGCCGGGCGACACACAGCACGAACCCGGGCGCCAGGCCGGGGACCGGCTCCTGCGCACCGGCGGTGTCGATGGTGTGGGGCGGCGGCACCAGGCTGGCCTCGATCCCGTAGACGTCTTGGATCCGTTGCTGCACGGCCCGGGAGGTGGTGACGTAGCGGTCAGCTGATGCGGCGGCGGCGCGGTCCCACCGCTCCAGGGACGGTGCCAGCGCGGTCACCGCCCACCGCACGGGCTGCGGTGAACCCCTCAGGTAGCGCTCGCGCTGGTAGAGCCAGCGCCCCGGGCTGTGGCAGTAGACGACCTTGCGGCCGTCGGTCTGCACGCCGTGGGCCCAGCCGCTGGAGCTGCACAGCACCACGTCGGCATCGACGTGCAGGCGGGAGAAGCTCGGAGCCAGCAGCGGCAGGCTCCACCGGTGCTCACGCCGCAGCGGCCGAACGCGGTTCAATGACAGGGTGCGCACGTCGTGGTCGGCGAAGCCCTCGAAGGTCAGCGACGGCTCGTAGAGGGACGTGTAGAGCGGCGAGCCGGGAAACCCCGACAGCATGCTCAGCACCACCCGTTCGGCTCCGCCTCGCTGGGTCAGATAGTCGTGAGTCAGGGCAATCTCCGCCATTCGGGCGATCCTAAGAGCCTGGGCACATCAGCGCGCCGGTCACCTCACTGGGCCGGCGCCGGCGGGCACCAGGGCCCGTCCCCCAGCAGAAAGGGGCTGTCGTTCCTCCGGTTGACCTCGCGCACCGACGCCGCCAGCGGCTTGGCCGAGAAGTCGACCCGGTAGCACCCGAAGTTGTTCTCACGGTGGGTCAGCGGCTTGGAGAGCCTGGAGAAGTCCAGCAACTGGTAGCAGAACCCCCGGTGGACGCCGTCGTCGCCGAAGAGCTTCATCAGCGACTCGTAGTTGGCGGCCTGGTCCTGCTCGGTGCCGGGATAACCGTCCCCGATGATGCCGTTGACCTCGGTGGCCACCATGGGCTTGGTGCCGGACACGGCCCGGGCACCGGCCAGCGACGCCTGGTAGTACCGGAGGTCGACCTGGGTGGCCGGCTGGTAGAAGTGGAAGTTGCCGACGTCCATGTGCTCGGAGTGGTCCCCGAACAGCGGGCCCGAATCCTTCGACAGCCCGATGGAAGGGCCGACCACGGGAACATGGTCGAACGCCGGCCGGTCCCTGACCTTGGCGTAGAGCTCCTTGGTGTAGGTGCTGAGCTCGTCCCTCCACCCAGGCCTGTCCTGGAGGTTCCACTCATTGGGGCCCTCGATGCCGGCCAGCAGCTCGGCGTAGGGCTCCATCTCGTCGAGCACGGGGTCGATCGGCTCGGTGGCCCGGCCCGTGACCATGACGAACGTCGTGCCCGCCACCGTGTGCACCAGCTCGAGCGCATCGCCATAGCGGCCGCGGTACTCCGGCCACGCCTCGGGGATCAGCCACTCGTCCCGGACCATCGGGGCCTCGATCTGGCGGAGGTGGTCGGCCACCCGGGCCGTGTCGCCGTACTGGGTCTCGAAGTACCACAGGTGGGTGGCCACGCCGCCGTAGGGCAGCGGGGCGTCCTCGCCAGGGACGGCAGCCGGGGCACATTCAGGGCTCGCCGATGGCGGGCTCGTCGCGGTGGTCGACGCTCCGTCGGAGCGCAGGCGGACGGTGACGGCGGCAGCGGCGGCGCCGCCCACGGCCACGGTCAGGAAACGGCGGCGGTTCACCGGCGTCCTAGAGGGCGCAAGCGGTGGCCGGGGCCACGTCGGTGGGCCCCGCCGCCGGGTCCATGGGCACCACTCGGACAATACAGTCGGCAAGAGGCCGGTAACGGTCGCCGTCCCACCAGACCTTGTGCATCCTGACCCGGACCTCGGCCACCTCCTCCTGCCCGTCGAACCCCGTCGGCGGCACGTTCAGGATGGGCGGTGCCCGGCCGGTCCAGATGTGGTGCGGCGGCCCGAGCGGTGGCGGCTCGGACCATGGGTCGAAGCGCTCCCGCACGAAGCGGTCGAAGACGAGGGCGTCGTCCTCCCGGTAGTGACTTACCGCCAGCTCGGCTTCGGCCTGGGCGAGGTCGGCGGGGCTCTTGGCGGTGATGATGGCCGAGGCCACCTTCCAGTCGAGGGCGGTGCCGGCACTGGCCACGAGCACCTTCGGCTGGGCCAGAAAGCTCAGCCGACCCTGGGCCAAGAGGACCTCGTAGGGCGCCAGGTCGACGCGGTCGACGCGGTACACCGTCCCCGACTCCCCCACCGCCTCGAGCTCCAGGTTGACCGAGTACGGCGTGTCGTACCACGCCAGGGTCGCCACCCCGAACAGGCGGGGCGACAAGACGGCGACGGGTAGGGCCAGCACCACCAGGGCGGGGCCGAAGCCGGCGAGGGTCTCCCGGTGGCAACGGAGGAAGAAGACGAGCAGGGCGAGCTCGAACACCATCCACTTCCAGAAGAAGATGCCCGACAACAGGAACACCAGCAGGTGCAGACCGGGCAGGGCGAGCAACACCGCCAGCGCCGGCCGGCGCCCCAGCAGCAGGAGGACGACCGCTACCTCCACCACGATGGCGGCCGGGACCAAGAGCCAGTTCACGCTGGCCACCACCTCGGCCACACGATCGGCGGTTCCCGCCGTCAGCCACCCGGCCAGATGAGCCGATCGGGTCATGTTGGCCAGCTCCTCGCGTCCTGGCCAACCGAGGGCGATCTTGCCCACCCCGGCCACCAGGTACCACGACACCACGAGGACGCAGGCAGCACCGACGAACGCCCGCACCCCTTCCCGGCGGCGGAGGAGGCCGGCCCCGGCCGCCACGCAGAACAGGATGACGACGTCGAAGATCAGGCGCTTGTCGTTCCACGTGTAGCGGCCGAGGGGGACAGCGAACTGGGAGGCGACGACCGCGGCCAGCACCGTGAACGGGACCAGGGCGACGGGCCGCCAGATGCTGAGGGCGAACAGACCCACGAGCAGCGCCCGGTCGACGAGATGTGACCGGCCGAAGAACCAGTTGGGCTCGTAGAAGGCCAGCGAGACGACCAGGGAGCCGGCGGCGGCGAGTAGGAGCAGGCGCACCAGGCGGCCCTCGGGCACGTCACCCCAGCGCAGACCCCGCCGCAGCCACACGACCACGGCTGCGGGAACGACGACCAGGACGAGGAGCCCGGGCGAGCGGAGTGCGGACAGCGTGATGGATGGCGCCCGGTAGGCGGCCTCGTCCAACTGGACCAGGCGGTAGAAGAGCCTGCCTCCCACGGCCAGCGCCACCAGCAACCCGGCGGTGAACGCCAGCGTGGTGGAGCGCGAGTCGGTCTCGAGCGCTCGCTTCAGCCTCGCGGCTGGGGACATCGCGCGACCCTACCGACAAGGAGATGTCTAGCCTCGGCCCCCGATGACATCGGGGCGACTGCGCGTGGTCTACCTGGACCACTGCGCCCAGCTGTCGGGGGCGGAGCTCGCCATGGCTCGCCTGCTGCCCGCCCTGGCCGAGGACGTGGACGCCCACGTCGTGCTCGGCGAGGACGGTCCGCTCGTCGCCCGGTTGGAGGCGGCGGGGATCTCCACCGAGGTGCTGCCCATGGCGGAGGCAGCCCGGGGCCTGTCCCGCGACCGGGTCCGACCGGGCCGCCTGCCCGGAGCCAGCATGGGCCACACCGCCCACTACGTGGCCACGGTCGCCCGGCGCCTGCGCCGCCTGCGCCCCGACCTGGTCCACACCAACTCGCTCAAGGCCAACGTCTACGGCAGCGTCGCCGGGAACCTGGCCCGGGTGCCGGTGGTGTGGCACGCCCGGGAGCGCCTGGCCGACGACTACCTGCCGCCGGCGGCCATCCGCATGGTGCGGGCCATGGTCCGCCACCTGCCGGCGGCGGTGATCGCCAACTCGGACAGCACCCGTGAGGGCCTCGACTCGCCGGGGGTGGCGATCACGGTCATCCCCTCACCCGTCCACGTGGAGGCCGTGGCCAGGTCCCGCCCCCCCGGCTCGCCGCTGCGGGTCGGGATGGTGGGCCGCCTGGCGCCGTCCAAGGGCCAGCACGTGTTCCTCGACGCCTTCGCCGCCGCTTTCCCCGAAGGTCCCGAGCAGGCGGTGGTGGTCGGAGGAGCCCTGTTCGGCGAGGCGTCCTACGAAGAGGCGCTCGGCCAGCAGGTGGCTCGTCTGGGCCTGGCCGACCGAGTGGAGCTGACCGGCTTCCGCGAAGACGTGAGCGCCGACCTGGCGGGCCTGGACGTGCTCGTGCACGCCTCGCTGATCACCGAGGGGTTCGGCCAGGTCGTGGTCGAGGGCATGGCCGCCGGCCTGGCGGTGGTGGCGGCCGCCGCTGGAGGGCCGCTCGAGCTCATCACCGACGGCTCCGACGGGCTGCTGTACCCGACGGGTGACGTGGAGACCCTGGCCGGCACCCTCCGGCGCCTGGCGGCGGACCCGGGCCTGCGGGAGCAGCTGGGCGAGGCCGCCCGCCGGCGGGCCCGGAACTTCACCCCCGAGGTGGTCGCCGCCCAGGTGCTGGAGGTCTACCGGGCCACCACCAGGCGCTGAGCCTGTCGCAGGCAAACCGCCGGTAGCGTCTCGGGCAGATGGCAACCCCGCAACCGGCGACGAACCCACTCGCCGTGACCATGCTGAGCCTGGCCGTCGACCAGGTCGCCGGTCAGGCCGTCGACGCGCTCTCTCGTCGCGGCATCCGCTCGGTGCTGCTGAAGGGCGCCTCCTTCGCCCGCTGGCTCTACGACGACGGTCAGGCCCGCTACTACGCCGACGTCGACCTGCTGGTGGCGCCCGAGCGCTTCGGTGCCGCCGGCGAGGTCCTCGCCAGCCTCGGCTACACCCCCCGCTACACGGGAAGCGCGGCCGGCGAGCAGGCCGACCACGCCGACAACTGGGACCGGCCGGGCTCACCGTCGGTCGACCTGCACAAGATCCTCTCGGCCAAGGTGGGGGTGTCCCCCGAGCGCTGCTGGGCGGTGGTCACCGCCCACACCCGGCCGGCCACGGTGGGCGGCGTCGCCGCCGAGGTGCTGGCGCCGGCGGTGCTGGCGCTGCACGTGGCTCTCCACGCCGAGTCGGGGCGGCGCAAGACCATCGAGGACCTGGGCCGGGCTCTGGCCCGGCTCGACGAGGACGAGTGGCGGGCTGCCCTGGCCATCGCCGAGGAGCTCGACGCGCTGCCCGGCTTCGGTGTGGGACTGCGCCTGCTCCCCGAGGGCCAGGAGATGGGCGAGCGGCTGGGGGTGCCGATGGATACGTCGGTCGAGCTGTTCCTCCAGTCGTCGTCCACCGCGGTCCTGGCCCGGCCCTTCGAGCAGGTGGCGGCGGCCCGGGGCCTGCGGGCCAAGGCGGCGCTGGTGGGGCGCGAGCTCGTCCCCACCCCGTCGTTCATCCGGCTGTGGTTCCCCCCGGCCCGGCGCAGCCGGCTCGCGCTGGTGGCCGGCTACCTGTACCGGCTGGTGTGGGTGCCGTGGAAGGCGCCGCAGGGCCTGCGGTCGTGGTGGCGGGCCCGGCGGGCGGTGGCCGCCGGCTCGAAGCAACCGCGCTGAGCCCTACCGGGTGTCGGTGGGGTTGCTGACGACGATGGGGCCGTCGGTGCCGGCGCCGGTGGCGACCGGGACGTCGTCGCCCGTCGTGCCGTCGCCCGCACTCGCCGTGCCGTTGCTCGGCCTGCCGTTGGCCGGCGCCTTGCCCGGTCGCTTCCGCCGCGCCTTGCCGCCGCCGCCGCCGTCCGCCGGCGTCTCGCTCGAGTACCGGTAGCCGTAGCCGTACATCCCCTCGGGTTCGATGCCGTTGAGCACCGTGCCCACGATCGGCGCCTCGACCTGGCGCAGCAGCTCGATTGAGCGGTGGTACTCGCGGCGGGTCGTGCGGCCGGCGGTGCCCACGAGGATGGTGGCGTCGACCATGCGGGCCAGCACGGTGGCGTCGGTGACCGGCAGCACGGGCGGGCTGTCGACCAGGACCACGTCGCACTCGGACCGCAGCGCGGCGAACACCTCGTTGGTGCGCATGGACGCCAGCAGCTCGGAGGGGTTGGGCGGGGGTGGCCCCGACGCCAGGAGCGCCAGCCGGCCGGCGCCGGGCACGGTTTGCAGCGCCGCCGAGAGCGGCAGCTCGCCGAGCAGCACGGAGGTGAAGCCGGCGGCGTTGTCGAGCCCGAAGAACTCGTGGATGCGGGGCCGGCGCAGGTCGCAGCACACGACGATGACCCGCTGGCCGGCGTTGGCCAGGGCCACGGCCAGGTTGGCCAGCGTCGTGGTCTTGCCTTCCGAGGCGTTGGGACTGGTCATCTGGATGACCCGCACCGGTTGGTTGAGGCCGATGAACTGCACGGCGGTGCGCAGCGACCGGTAGGCCTCGGCCGGCGGCGAGTTGGGTTCGGTGAGCGACACCACGAACGACTTCTGCCGGTCTCTCCACCCCGGGACGGCAGGGATGAGGGCGAGCACGTCGAGACCGGTCGTGGCCCGCTCGAGATCCTCCTTGGAGGTGACCGTGTCGTCGAGGTGATCACGCAGGAGGGCCAGCCCGACCCCGAGCACGAGACCCGCCACCAGGGCGAGGGCGGCGTTGCGCAGCGGCTTGGGGCGCACCGGTGTGGTGGGCTCGGTGGCCGCGGTCACGACCTGGGCGCCGGCCGTCTGGGTCAGGCTGCTGGCCAGCTGCAGCTTGTCCCGCTGCTCGGCGTAGTCGGAGCGCTGCGACTGGAGGGTCTGGCGTTGGATGGCGATGTCTCCCTGGAGGGCGCGCCGCTGATCCTCCAACCGCCGGCGCTCCTCCGCCCCTACGGTGGCCGCGATCTGGGCGTCGAGCTCGTTGAGCGGCCGCTCGACCTCGGCCAGCTGCTGGTCGAGCTCGTCGACCTTGGCCTGCACCTGGCGCCCGGCCTCGAGCAGGTCGTCGATCTGCGCCTGGCGCCGCGTGTTGGTGTAGATCTGGGCGTAGGCGTTGGCCGTGCGGGCGGCCGCCGCCGGGTCGGTGCTCTCGGCGGTGATGGCCACCACGTTGGTGTTGGCCACGGGGGCGATGTCGACGGCGGGCACGCTGCCGATCTCGCTGGCGACGGCGTCGCGCACCGACTGCGACTTCATCACCTCGATCTCGGTGGCGACCAGGGTGGGGGTGAGGAAGCCCTGGGGAGCGAAGATCTCCTCGGCCGAGCCGGTCTGGAACACGATCTGGGACGTCGCCTGGTACACCGGGGTCTGCAGCAACGAGACCGCCAGGGCCGAGCCAACCATGGCCACCACGGCGAGCACGATGGTCAGCTTCCGGCGGCGCACGACCGCCAGGTAGTGGCGGAGGTCGAAGTCGCCCGAACCCTTGTCGGGATTCACGTGGGAAAGCGTATCGGGCGCTTTCGCCCGAGCCCGTACATACGTCAGGTCACAGCGGTCACAGGGGGGTCACAGGCGGCATCACGGGGGGCGTCACAGGGGGAAGGCGAGAGGGATGACCACCATCGACACCGCCACCGTGAGCACCGTGAGGGGGAGCCCCAGGCGGGCGAAGTCACCGAAGCGGTACCCCCCCAGGCCGTAGACGATGGTGTTGGTCTGATAGCCGATGGGGGTGAGGAACGAGCACGAGGCCGCCACCAGGATGGCCACCGCCAGCGCCCGGGGCTCCACGCCGCTCTGCTCGGCGGCCGACATGGCGATGGGGA
This sequence comes from Actinomycetota bacterium, assembly GCA_019348335.1. GTDB lineage: Bacteria > Actinomycetota > Acidimicrobiia > Acidimicrobiales > CADCSY01 > JAHWJR01. Next base: position 1,401 of record JAHWJR010000004.1, on the reverse strand, counting down.
ACATCAGCACGGCGGCGGCGTTGTTGGTCAGGGTCTCGGTGGCCACGATCGTGGCCAGCAGCACGCCGAGGAGGATCCCGAGGGGACCGAGCACGCCGACGAAGTTCACGAGGTGGCCGGACAGCTCGGCGGCCAGCCCGCTCTCGGCCAGAGCCTCGCCCAGGCCGAAGGCGGCGGCGATCATCACCAGGATCTCGAAGCTGAGCGACTGGCGGGCCTCGGCGGGCGTGAGGACCCGCAGCAACACCAGCGCCATGGCCGCGGCGAGCGCGGCCCGGGGCAGCGAGAGCAAGTTGGTGCTGGCCACCACCACCATGGCCAGCATCACCACCTCGACCACCCGGGCCCGGTGGCGGCGGGGAGGGGCGGTCTCGCCCAGCGCCGAGACGATGAGGAAGTCGGGGCTGTCGCGCCATCGTTCACGGAACCCGGGGTCGGCCAGCATGACCAGCACGTCGCCGCCCCGGAGGCGCACCTGGCCGAGCTTGCCGGGGAGGCGCTCGCCGTCCCGGTGGATGGCGAACACAGCGCCGCCGTAGTGGCTGCGAAATTCCGTGTCGCGCAGGGTCGAGCCGCTGAGCGCGGAGCCGTCGGACACCACCGCCTCGAAGAGCCGCCCCCCGGGAGCGTCGCCGATGACCGACAGGTGCTGCTGCTCGGCCGACTCCAGCCCGATCTGGCGCTGGAGATCGACGATGCGGGCCACGTTGCCGCTGAAGGTGAGGTAATCGCCACCGACCAGGACCTCGTCCGGCGCCACCGGCGCCATGGCATGGCCGTCGCGCTCGACACCCACCAGGAACACGCCCTCGAGGTTGCGCAGCCCGGCCTCGGCCACGCTCTGTCCCACCAGGGGCCCGTCCTCCACCACCCGCATCTCGACGGTGTACTCCCGGGCCCGGCGCCGCACCTGGTCGCTCGGCGACACCCGGGCCCGGATCAGGCGGGGCGCCAGCACGAGCATGGCGCCCACGCCCACTACGGCGATGGGCAGGCCCACGCTGGTGATCTCGAACACGCCGAGTGGCGCCTGGCCCGACGCCTCGAGCAAGCCGGAGACGACCAGGTTGGTGGAGGTCCCCAGCACGGTGACGATGCCACCGAAGATGGAGGCGTAGCTCAGCGGCATGAGGTAGGGCGAGGGCGAGGTGCCCACCCGCCGGGCCCACATCACCACCCTGGGGGCGAGCATGGTGATCAGGGGCGTGTTGGGGATGAACGCCGACGCCGCCGCGGTGGGGACCGTGACCCGGCCCAGCTGCCGGCGCATGCGGGGTTCGGCTCCCGGTCCGCGTCCCATGGCCCGGTCGGAGAAGCGCTCGAGCGCCCCCGTCGCCTCGGCGGCCCCGGCCACCACGTACAGGGCGGCGACGGTGATGGGCGCCGGGTTGGAGAACCCGG
>JAHWJR010000229.1 GCA_019348335.1 Actinomycetota bacterium | reverse complement strand
CGCCTGGGCGCCGGCGGCGCTCGCGTGGGAAGCCCCCTCCCCGTTGGGCAACCGTCGGTCGTCCGTGCCAGAATCCTGCCACTTCGACCAGAAAGGACGCATGGCCATGGCCAGCCGCTGAGCCCCGCATCGTTCGCCCGGTCGGGCGAGCACGATCACCGGCCCCGGCTAGGTCCGTCCTCCGAGGCGCCGGCGATCTTCACCAGTCGTCAGACACCTTGGAGGAGTTCATGTCAACCACTGCCGTCGCGCCGGCCGAAGCCCTGGCCGCGCTGCCCACGATCCTCGCTGAGGTGGTGGGCCCGCTGGCCGAGGAGATCGACCGCACCGGCGCCTATCCCCGTCAGGCGATCCAGGCCCTGTCAGCGGCTGGGCTGCTGGGCCTGCTCAGCGCCACCGAGGTGGGTGGCCTCGGGCAGGGTCATCGGGCCGCCGCCGACGTCGTCGAGCAACTGGCTCGCCACTGCGGCTCCACGGCCATGGTCGTGATGATGCACTACAGCGCCGTCGCCGTCATCGAGGCCCTCGGTCCCGAGGCGGTGCGCCGGGACGTTGCGGGCGGTCGCGCGCTGGCCAGCCTGGCGTTGTCCGAGGCGGGATCGCGCAGCCAGTTCTGGGCGCCGATGAGCACTGCCACCGCCGACGACGACGGTGTGCGCCTCGACGCCCGCAAGAGCTGGGTGACGTCGGCGGGCGAGGCCGACCTCTACGTGTGGTCGAGCCAGCCGCTGGCCGCCGACGGGCCGAGCACGCTGTGGCTCGTTCCCGCCACCGCCGCCGGCCTGGAGGTCGGCCCACCCTTCGACGGCCTGGGCCTTCGGGGCAACTGCTCCCGACCCGTCACCGCCAACGGGACACGGGTGCCGGCAGCGGCCATGCTCGGGACCGACGGCAGCGGCCTCGACACCATGCTGGGCGTCGTCCTGCCGTCCTTTCAGGTCCTCTCGGCTGCCTTCTCGGTCGGCACCATGGACGTCGCCACGACCAAGGCGGCTGCCCACGCCGCGGCCACCCGCTTCGAGCACCTCGACCAGTCACTGGCCGACAACCCGGTGGTCCGCGCTTCGGTGGCCCGTATGCGCATCCGCACCGATGCCACCCGGACCCTCCTGTCCGACACCCTGACCGCCATCGAGACGGGCCGGGACGACACCATGCTTCGGGTTCTGGAAGTGAAGGCGGCGGCCAGCGAGGCGGCCGTGGAGGTGACCGATCTGGCCATGCGGGTGTGTGGCGGGGCCGCCTTCCGCAAGGAGATCGGCGTCGAACGCCACTTTCGCGACGCCCGGGCGTCCAGCGTCATGGCTCCGACCACCGAAGCGCTCCACGACTTCATCGGCAAGGCCGTCTGTGGCCTTCCGATCTTCTGAGGCCGAGATGGAGACCCTCGTGATGGGCGCCGTCGCCTACGACGCCAAGGTCGTCACCATCTGGGACGGCTTCAAGCAGTGGTTCGCGGCCAACGGCCTGGCCTTCGACTACGTGCTGTACTCGAACTACGAGCGTCAGGTGGAGGCGCTACTGGCCGGCCACGTGCACGTGGCGTGGAACTCTCCGCTGGCATGGGCCCGCGCCCACCGGATGGCCAAGGCCCGAGGCCTCGACGTGGTCCCCGTGGCCATGCGGGACACCGACTGCGACCTCACCTCGGTCGTGGTGGTCAACGCTTCCTCCGGGATCGAGGACGTGGCCGGGCTGGCCGGACGTCGGGTGGCGGTCGGGGCGGTCGACTCACCCCAGGCCACGTTGATCCCACTGTCCTACCTGCGGTCCGAGGGACTGGAGGCCGGCCGGGACTTCGACGTCTCCCACCACCAGGTGGGTGTGGGCAAGCACGGGGACCACATCGGTGGGGAGCGGGACGCCGCTCGGGCCTTGGTCGCCGGCACCGTCGACGCGGCCTGCATGATCGACGGCAACCACCTGCTGTTCTCGGCCGAGGGCACGCTGCCGCCCGGCTCCACTCGCATCATCGGCCAGACGCCGACCTACGACCACTGCAACTTCACCGCGGCCGCCACCGCACCAGCCGCCCTGGTCGAGCAGTTCCGTTCGCTGCTCTTGGGAATGTCCTACGACGACCCGGAGGTTCGCCCACTCCTGGACCTGGAGGGCCTCAAGGCCTGGCGGGTCGGCCGGGTGACGGGCTATGCCCAATTGGAGGCGGCGGTCGACGAATCGGGGTTCTACGACCAGGAGGGCCATGTCGCCGCCGTCGATTACCGACCTTGACGACCTGGGGCTCGACCAGGGCGGCCACCTCCTCCTGCACCGGGCCGTGAGCCGGGCCGCGCCCGGCCAGGTGGTCGAGGTCCGGGGACGGTCGCCGCAACTGCGGGTGCACCTGGCCGCCTGGTGCCGATCGGAGGGCCACGACGTCGAGATGGCCGAGGGACCGGGGCCCGTGGCCGGGTGGATCAGGCCCGGCCGGGCGACCGGTGCTCGGTGGCACGGGGCCGAACGCAGCGGTCCGGAGCTGGCGGAGCGGGCCCCCACCCGTTGGGGCCTGGCTGCCCGGGGCGCCACCGTCGAGGCGGGTGGGGTCGAGTTCCCCTTCCCACTCAACGATCGGGCCGGGGTGTGGACCGACGCCGCCCCTGCGATCTACCGCCAGGCTGCTGCCGCCCAGTGGGACCCGGCGACCGCCGTCGACTGGAGCGCCCCGGTCGAGCTCGACGACGACGTGGAGGCGGCCGTCATCCAGGTCATGACCTACCTCGTGGAGAACGAGAACGCGGCGCTGGCCGTGCCGGCCCGCTTCCTCGGCCGCATCCATCCCCACTTCCGCGAGGTGGTGGCCGTGCTGGCCGTCCAGGTGGCGGACGAGGCCCGTCACGTCGAGGTGTTCACCCGGCGGGCCGAGCTGCGGGGCCGTCCGCTCGGGCTGTCCACCGTGGGTGGCCAGACCTCGCTGCTGACGCTGCTGGAAGAGCCCGACTTCGCCGTCGCCCACTTCCTCCTCTCCGTGCTGGGCGAGGGCACGTTCTTGCACCTGCTGTCGTTCCTGGAGCGCCACGCTCCCGATCCGATCACCGCTCGGGTCTGCCACCTCGCCCTGGCCGACGAGGCCCGCCACGTCGCCTTCGGCATGGCCCACCTGGCCGCCGTCCTCGAGGCCGATGCCGGTCTCCGGCCTCGCCTGGCCGCGGCCATCCACGAGCGCCACGACGCTCTGGCCCAGACCGCCGGTCTGAACCGGGAGGTCTTCGACGCCCTCGTGGTGCTGGCCGCCGGCTCCTGGGCCCCGGCGGCGCTCGCCGACGGCTTCCGTCGGGTCCAGGAGCTGAGTGCGGAGATGGACGAGGGTCGCCGCCGGCGCTTGGTCAAGCTCGGTTACCACCC